>CBDUYG010000626.1:0-2765 GCA_965371385.1 uncultured Myxococcales bacterium
CCCGACGAGACTCCCTCGGAGCGTCAGATCGCGTACTACCGTGAACGTGCGAAGGGAGGAGTGAGCCTGATCGGGGTGGAAGTCTGCAGCGTCGATCCGAAGCATCGCTATCAGCAGCACTCCCTGGGCCTGCACAGCGACGATCAGATCAAGGGACACAAGGTCCTGGTCGATGCGATTCACGAGTTTGGCACGAAGGTCCAGCCCCAGATCTCCCACCCAGGTCCCGAGTCCCTCGCGCCCTTCTTCGAGCAGATGGAGGCCATGGGCCCGTCGGTGATTCGCACCGAGACGACGAAGCAGGCGTGCCGCGAGATCACCCTCGAGGAGATCGAGTCCGTAGTCGAGATGTATGGCGAGGGCGCACGACGGGCGCGCGAGGCCGGCTACGACGGCATCGAGCTGCATGCGGCCCACAGCTACATGATGCTCGGCTCGTTCCTCTCCCCCCTGCGCAACTTCCGGACGGATGAGTACGCCGGGAGCAGGTTCGAGGGTCGAACGAAGCTGCTGCTGGATGTCGTCGCGAGGATTCGGCGGAAGGTCGGCGACGATTATCCCATCACCGTGCGCATCTCGGGCTTCGAACGGGAGTCGGGAGGCCGGGAGATCAACGACAGCCAACGCCTCGCCCCCATCCTCGTGGAGGCCGGCGTCGACTGCTTCCACGTGAGCGGCGGTGTTGGAGATTCGAACATCACCCAGATCATCACCGGACCGGAGTTCGATCCCGGTTACAACCTGGCGGCCGCCACTGCGATCAAACAGGTGGTGGACGTCCCCGTGATGGCCGTCGGGCAGAACATGGATCCGGAGTTCGCCGAGCAGATCCTCGAAGAGGAGCGAGTGGACCTGGTCGTGTTGGGGCGCGCCCTGCTGGCCGATCCGGAGCTGCCCAACAAGGCACGGGAGGGTCGCCTGCGAGAGATCAACCGCTGCACGTTGTGCCAGGACTGCGTCGACATCATGACGACGAAATTCAACGGTACGGGCTGCGCGATCAACCCGCGTACCGGCCGGGAGGCGGAGTTTCCCCTGGTTCCGGCCGATTCCTCGAAGAAGGTACTCGTGATAGGCGGAGGCCCCGGCGGACTGGCGGCGGCGATGTACGCCTGCGAGCGCGGTCATCACGTCACTCTGATCGAGAAACAGAGTGAGCTCGGTGGTGCATTTCGATTCGCAGGGGTCGTTTTTCCCCGCAACGAGCTCTTCCTCGACTATCTGATCGATCGCGTCCAGAGCCTGCCTATCGAGGTGATCCTGGGCGAAGAGGTTGGGGAGGCGAAGATCCGGGAGCTCGGGCCGGACGCGATCATTGCCGCGACCGGCGGGCGCTTCACGAGCCCGGAGATTGCGGGGGCCGGAGGCGACAACGTCATCAGCGGACCGGCCGTGCTGGACCTGATCGAGCGATTGCGGAAGGGCAGCATCGCATCCGATCCGGGCCTGGGGGACCGAGTCGCGATCATCGGCGCCAATCTCATCGGCATGGAGCTCGCGGAGCGGCTCGCTGAGCTCGGCAAGCGCGTCCACCTCGTCGAGCCGAGCGGCCGCATGGCGATGCCGGCGGGCAAGAAGCGCCGCTGTGATCACGCGAAGCGGCTCGACCAGCTCGGTGTTCCCGTGAACACCGGAGTCGCGGTCAAGGAGATCACCGGCGAGGGGATCACTCTCGCGCTCGATGGCGGCCGGGAGAGCGTCGTCAAGGCCGACACCGTGATCGTCGTCGGTCAGCCCGAGGCCGAGCCTTCGTTCATGGAGAAGATCCGGGATCTCGCGAAGGAAGTCCATGCGATCGGCGACTCGACGGGCTTCGGGCTCTCGAAGAAGGCGGTGACCGAAGCGATCGAGGTCGTGTACGGGATTGGCGAGACGAGAGCGGTCGAGGAGCCGCCAGTGCGATGAGCCCACAGGCAAGCAGCAGGCCCGTCGATGGTTCTGGAACCGTGGCTGTCTCGAAGTCCGTCGCGTAACGAATCTCGTCGATCCAGAAGGTGTCGTCACCGTCGATATTGGCTGTGCGAATGCCGATCGTGTCGAAGCTCGAGATTGCGCCCGTGCCCGACGCCGTCAGGTCGGGTGCGCTGGCGGTTCCTGCCGTGGGGTTGACCCAGATGTCGAAGAGGTCGTAGTCGTTGCCCACGCCTGGGTTGGTCTTGTGCAGTCGCCCCAGGATGAAGTAGGTCTGGCCGGCCGTGAGGTCGACTGCGTAGACCTGTCCCGAGCCCGAGAGCTGAAGCCTTGCGACGACGTCTTCGCTACCCGAGCCGTCCCCCCGATTGCCCTTGATTCCGAGATTCGGTCGATCGGTGTGGCTGCCGGTGCTGACGTTGTCGTGCCAGAGCACTCCGAAGTCGTTGTCCTCGAGCGCTCCGTCATAGCGGAAGAGAAAGCTCACGAAGATTTCGTCGGCCGCGGCGGGAACTGCGAGGTTGCGAAACGCCAGGTTGTTCGCGTTGCCGGTGATGCGCAGGGCCTCTGAGCCCCCATCGACGATCGTGCCTCCCCCAGAGTAGGAAAGAGAGATACCAGGGTCGTCGACCTCGGTGAGCGCCGTGTTCGCGATCCAGCCCCCCGCGAATCCGGTGCCACCGTTCTGACCGTTGAGCTCACCCAACGCGTACTCGAACCCCTCATAGGCGATCGCCGAGGCGCGAGCCGGCGCGCCCTGAACGATGCTGATGGCGATCGCCAGGAGTATGATGCGAAGATCGGGCATCTACCCTAATACATCGGAAGATCATCTCTACGTCTGACTCGCAAAA
>CBDUYG010000627.1:0-2759 GCA_965371385.1 uncultured Myxococcales bacterium
GCGAGCCCGCCTCAGCCCCGGATCGGCCGCACTTCCTCGTGCTGCCAGCGCGGGAGGCCCGCGGGCTGATACGTCATCAAGAGCGCGCGGCGGTGGTCGCTGCTGCGGTTGGTCTGGGAGCCGTGAACGATGTCACCGTCGAAGTACATCACTGAGCCGGCAGGAACTTCGAGGGCCAGGGGGTCGCCGAGTCCCTGCTGCGACATGTCGGTGTAGAGGCGACCCACGACCCCGCGATCTTCGAAACAGGGAAGCGCGCCCTGCTTGTGGCTGCCCGGGATCACCCAGAGACAGCCGTTCGCCCGATTGGAGTCGTCGAGGGCAAGCCCAACGCTGACCAGGCGATCCAGGTGGTCGCAGAGGAAGGCCCAGTAGGGATTGTCCTGGTGCCACGGGAAGGGACAGCCATTCGGGCGCTTGAAATTGAGCTTGTCGCTGAAGAGGCTCAACTCCTCGGCGGCGACGATGTCCCGGGCTGGCCCCCAGAGGCGGATATCGTCGATCAACGCGTCGAGGCGGGCGTCGAGGTGGTGATAGGGCTCCATGGTGCGCAGTTCGTCCGCGCCCTCGCGCCACTCCCACTGAACGCTCGATCCGAGCAGATTCTGGTAGCGCTTGCCATCGACCAGCCGGGGGGGCTCGGCATCCGGGTCCGACGCCGCCTTGACGATCCTGCGGTGGATCTCGTCCACACCGTCGCGAAAGGGCTGCAGTTCGTCCTCGCTGAAGACCGCCTCGCGCACGAAGAAGCCCTCTTCGCGATACTGCTCCATCTCCCCGGCCGTGGCACGCTGGCTCGGCAGGGTCTTCGGCATCGTGTTCGTCTTCGGCATCGTGTTCGTCATTCTCCCGCTCGCGGCTCGATCTACCCGCTCCGCTCACTCGACCGGCTGGTCGGCCGATTAAATCCCGCCCGCCCCCGGAACCTTCGCCGCTGCGGATCAGTAGACGAGAGCACGACTCGGGATTGCGAATCGGGCACCTACTCTAGCCCATCCCCGGAAGAGATCGGGAGCACGAGGCAACCCGAGCAGACTCGATCTGCGGCGCGAATCCGCACCTCAGAGCCATCGGGCGGAGGGCGGAGATATCGACTCTCGAGTCCGCCAGGGCTTGCTCGAATCGACGATCAGTGAGGGTTCCGCCGAGGCGCGCCGCCCCCCCAGGCGAGAGAATCGTTCGACCTCGAGACCGGTCGCCCCACTCCCACGAACGGTCTCCGGCGAGACATCCATCTCTCGAGTTGACACTCTGTCAAGAGTCGCGGATTCTATGACAAACCACCAACGAGAGGCGAACCATGAGCGATCAGCCAGCCGTCGATTCCGATCCAATCCTGAATATTTTCGATCCCTCGGTCGCGGCCAACCCGCAGCCCCTCTGGCGGCGACTGGCCAAGGAGCTTCCGGTCGGGCAACCGATCCCCGGCATGACCTGCATCTCGAGCTACGAGCACGTGATGTTTGCTCTGCGCCACCCCGAAATCTTCTCCTCCGAGATGCCCCAGGGCATGATCGGCAACGCACGCCCCTTGATTCCCCTGCAGATCGATCCACCCCGCCAGGTCCGCTACCGCAAGCTCCTCGATCCCCTCTTCTCCAACAAGCGGGTAAGCGCGCTCGAGCCCGGCTTCCGCAAGCTGGCGGCGGATCTGATCGATCGCTTCGTCGACGACGGGGAGTGCGAGTTCAATCGAGACTTCGCGATCCCCTACCCCTGCACCGTCTTCCTCGAGCTGATGGGGCTGCCCCAGGAGGATCTCGCTCACTTCCTCGAAATCAAGGACGCCATCATCCGGCCCCAGGGCGCGACGGTGGAGGAGGTCGACAAGGTCCGGGACGACGCCGCCGCGAAGATCTACGCCTACTTCAACGACTTCCTCGACATGCGAGAGAAGAACCCGCGCGACGACCTGATGACCCGCATCATCCAGACAGAGGTCGGCGGAGAGCGACTCACGCGGGAGGAAGTCCTCGACGTCTCGTATCTCTTCATCATCGCGGGTCTCGACACCGTGACGGCGACACTGGGCTGCAGCATCGCCTATCTCGCCCAGAATTCAGACCAGCGTCAGCTGCTGATCGATGAGCCCGAGCTCCTCGAATCGGCCGTCGAGGAGCTGCTTCGCTGGGAGACGCCGGTGCCCCAGATCGTGCGCATGGCGAAGGAGGACATCGAGCTGGGAGGATTCCCGATCAAGGCGGGCGACCTGGTGACGCTCGTGCTCGGCGCCGCGAACCTCGACGACGCTCTCATGCCGAACGCCGACGTGGTCGACTTCCGACGCAAGCCCAACCGGCACATCACCTTCGGCGGCGGCAACCACCGCTGCCTGGGCTCCCACCTCGCCCGCCAGGAGCTGATGATCGCGATCGAGGAGCTGCACCGCCGCATCCCGGACTATCGCCTGAAGCCCGGCGAAACCCCCCGCTACAGCCCCGCGATCCGAGAGGTGCACTACCTGCCCCTGGTCTTCGGCAAAGACCACGCAGCGGAGTAGCCGGATGCGGAAGTACGCCGCGCGCCCCCTGGACTCGATCGCCTCGAGGCGGGTCGAGGGTCATTGATGTCGCTGCGCGTCGAAACCGTGATCCTCGGGCCCGACACCGAGCAGTACGCGGGCAAGGGACAGGCCGTAACGAGCATCAGCCACATCGCCCGCATCTCGAAGCGAATGGAGGAGCTGGGCTTCGACGGCGTCACGACACCCGAGGCGGGACACGATCCCTTCCTCCCGATCCCGCTCATCTCCGAGCACA
>CBDUYG010000628.1:0-2752 GCA_965371385.1 uncultured Myxococcales bacterium
CAGCGAGAGCGCAGGCTGTGATCGCGCGACCAATCGGTCTCGTCGAATGCCCGCCGCGCCGAGGCGATCGCGCGCTCGATGTCCTCGGGGCCTGCATCCGCTGCGACACCGATCACCTCCTCGGTGGCCGGATTGATGTTCTCGTACGTGCGGCCGCCGGTTGCCGGAACGAGCTCGCCGTCGATGAGTAGTCGTTCTTCACGAAGGAAGTCGGTCATGCTGGGTTCTCCGCCAATCTGGTTTGGGGTCGGTCTCGAGTACTCGCTGCCACTCCATCGGGCCCGGCAGTATCGTGCCCCGACAGCAGTGGCGCAGTATAGCCCGATTACCGGGCTCCGACTCCCGAGAAGCACGCGTGCCCACGACGACGCCGGCCCGTCGTGTCGCCGTCGTGCAACCGGTTCTGTACATTTCCCGACCCGCCACCCAAGGACGTAGCCGAAGCCACGCTGCATCCTGACGAATGACATCGGGAGAGAACATGAAGACCGAAGAGAGTCGGCAGCTCGTACTGGACTATTACGCGGCGATTGCATCCGCGGATCCGACAAAGCTGGAAGAGATCCTCGCGGACGATGTTGTCTGGGCTCCGCCCCAGAGCGCCCCGATCGACGGCCCCTTCCACGGCCGGGATACCGTGCTGAAGGCCATGGGCGAATCCGGGGGCCGTTTCTTCGACATGGCCAGCCTCGAAATGACGACTCACAAGATCGTCGCGGATGGGGACTCGGTCGTCGTCCTCCAGCACCTCTCGGGGAAGGCCGTCAACGGCCGGGACTACTCCAATGAATACGTCTGGGTCTTCACGTGTGAGGGCGGCCGCATCGTTCGAATGGACGAACACACCGACAGCCTGCGCTTCCACCGGATCGTGATGGAGCCGTGACGGATGTCTGAAAGCTCGCTCCAGACGGATCGTCAAGATATCGTGCCAGCAGCCTGACGGACGCGCGGAATCACCTCATCGGCGAAGGCACGCAGGGTTTCGGGGCGTCCATAGTCGCTGAGCTGGATGACGAAAGCCTCGGCGCCCAACGAGACATCTGCGATCAGAGCCTCGGCCACCTGCTCCGGACTCCCGGCGATGAGTCCGCCCCAGGCTCCGAAGCGGCGCTCTGCCGTTGCCAGGACCTCCTCGCGCTCGGCCGGGTCCGTGACGAGTGCGACGGGATGCTGCACCGAGATGCGCGCCCCGCCGGCCAGGGATCGAAGCTCCGCCAGGTCGTCGGCGGCATACGATACGCAGTTCCACCAGTCGGCGTACTTCGCGACCAGGGGCATCGTGAGCTTGCGGCCTGCGCCCCCGATGTGGATCGGAACCCGCCCCTGGGTCGGCCGGGGCTGCTGAATCGCTCCATCGAGTTGGAAGTGCCGGCCCGCGTAGCTCACGCGCTCGCCGCTCCACAAGAGCTCCAGGATCTCGAGCGTCTCGGCCAACCGCGCAGCCCGTACCGCCGGAGGATCATTACTCACCCCAAAGGCCTTCAGCTCCTCGGGAACCGAGCCCCAGCCGAGCCCGAGATCGAGGCGCCCGCCGCTGATGACGTCCAGCGTCGTGGCCATCTTTGCGAGGACGGCGGGATGCCTGAATGCGCCGCAGAGCACCATGTGACCGATGCGAATCCGCTCGCTGCGCATGACGAGGGCGGTGGCCGTCGTCCAGGCCTCGAGCGAGCTCTGCTGGGGCGCTCCGGGCGCCGACAGATGATCCATCAGCCATACATGGTCGAATCCGACCTCTTCGGCCACGCGCACTCGCTCCGCGAGGGCGTCGAACGAGAGCCGCCACTGGGGCAGGAATACGCCGAATCGGATCATCCTGCAGAGCCTAGCAAGCAAAGACGACTCGCGGCCCGGGGCGCTTCGCGTCGCCGAGCGCGTTCGTCGTTGACCGTTGTAGAGTCTCCCCATGAGCGATGCCCTGAACGATCTCTTGAAAATTCTCGATCTCGAGGAGCTCGAACGCGACCGTTTCCGGGGCCGGAATGAGAACGCGGATCGACCCCACCTCTTCGGGGGCCAGGTCATGGCCCAGGCGCTGGCCGCGGCCGGCGCCACGGTCGACGGGCTCCTGGCACATTCCCTCCACGCGCACTTCCTGCAGCGAGGCGATCCCGCGATCCCGGTGATCTACCACGTGGATCGAATTCGCGAGGGCATCCGCTCGGCCAGTCGTCGGATCACTGCGTGCCAGGGTGATCGCGCGATCTCGACGCTGGTCGCCTCCTTTGGGGAAGATCGAGCGGGCTTCGTGCACGGGGAGCCGATGCCGGAGGTGGCCGCTCCCGAGGGCCTCCCCTCGATGCTGGAGCAGGCTGAAGCCGCCGGAGTTCCCCCCGCCCTGCGCGACTGGCTGAGAGCCGATCATCCAATCGATCTGCGACCCGCCGAAGGGCCGGGGCTCTTGCGGGGCGACGGGCAGACGGGCGCCCTCCACTTCTGGCTCCGCGCGGCCGGCGCGTTGCCCGATGACCCACTGACCCATCAATGCGTCGCCGCCTACGCCTCGGACCTGGGACCGATCGAAGCTGCGATTCGCCGGCACGTCGTCGGATTCGCCCTCGACGCCGCGAGCCCCGTCAGCCTCGACCATACCCTCTGGTTCCACCGTCCTCTTCGAATCGACCAGTGGCTGCTCCACCGACTGGAGTGCCCCGTGGCGGCGAACGGACGCCATCTGGTGCAAGGAAGTCTCTTCACACGAGATGGCGCATTCGTGGCCTCGATGGCTCAGGAGCTGCTCGTTCGCACG
>CBDUYG010000629.1:0-2747 GCA_965371385.1 uncultured Myxococcales bacterium
TGCACGAGGGATTCCGGGGCTCGCCCACAGAGGCGTGCCAACGCGGGATTCACCGCCCGGATCCAGCCCTCGGTCGTGATCAGCGCGACGCCGTCTTCGAGGGTATTGAGGACCTGGCGCGCGAAGGCGCTCGGAGGCGGAACGTACTCGCCGAGTCCAGTTGAAAAGAGCCAGACCACCACCCCCATGAGCATCACGCTCAGCGCACCGAGTCGCGGTGCGGAGATCTCGAGGCCGGGCAGGACGATCTCGGTCACAGCCATCAGGATCAACAGCGCATAGACCGACGCGCCGATCAGGCGACGCGAAAGCCGCTCGCTCGGGGGAACCGCCTCGTCCCGCTTCGCCTCCATCAGCAATCGGGTCGAGAAGAACATGCAAATGGCCGCGTGCAGCGCGGGAAGGATCGCGAGAGGACCGTGTATGGGTCGCCAGCCAAACGCGGTCCACTCGAGGCCACTGACGAAGACGGAGGTGGTCGACGCGACCAGGGCGAGCCCGGCGGCGCTCGCCCATAGCGCGCCGAGGAGGCGGCGCATCGAGCCGTGAACGGGCGCAAAGACCTCGACGACGAGTTGCAGGGCCAGGGCTCCCAGGAGGACCGTCGTCGCTCCGGAGGCATGGATGTATCGCATGGCCGAAGCCACGTCGGCCTGTCGGTTCGCCATCAGCTCCAGGAGACCCCAGACCGCCCCGCCGACCAGCAGACTCGCTGCGTAATGCCCGGCGCGAGATCGGGGATCCCGCGCCACGACCGCAGAGGCGATCGCGCAGGAACCGATACAGGCCAGCAGCGATATCAAGACGTAGGTGTGCAAATCCCGAAGCTCTCCCGTGTTCTTCATCGCCCGAATGTCGATGGGTCTTGACGAAGTGGGAGATCCGAACCCGGATTCGGAGCGAGCTGGCGTGAGAGCGGAAGACTCGCGCTGGGACGGGAAATCGGGCCGGGATGAGGAGTTGGGCGGAGCTGCTCGGCGGGGCTCGGTTCGGGGTCAGATTCCGAGATCGGCGAGGGAGTCGGCGACCCTTCCAACGACCGCCGTCAGACGCGGATGCCGATCCTCGAGGGCTTCGAGGCCCGCCCGCAATCGTTCGATGAGAGACTCCGGCTCGGAAGAACCCTCACCCTCGCTGCCGAGGACCTCGCGAATCTCACGCAGGGCACTGGCGAGGTGCTGGCGCTCGTGCTCCCCAAGATCCTTGCTGGCTTCGAGCACCTCGTGAAACTCGTTCAGGACCTGGTGCAGGTCTCGATTCTGGTCGCTCATCCGGCTCGCTCCCCCTCATCGGGCCCGCCTCATCCGAGGGTGCCTTCTCCGGGCCTGCTGCGAGCTGCTCCACAGAGCTCCGACTCGGAGTCTCCTCGCGCCCAAAATTCCCGGCCTCGTTATTACTATAACTAGCTGAATTTTATGGCGTAATCCACCCGATGCCGGTCGGGATCGGAAAAACGGAGTGTTCTGGACCATCCCGCTGCCGAAAATCGCTCGCCCTGCCCCCGAGTGGCCGGCGAGGCGAGCCCGCAGCGAGCGAATCGTGCCACGGGTGTGGTCAGGGCTGCTCGGATCTTGGGCAGCGGCACGCCCGATAGTGCGGCGAGCGGCACGCTTCATGTGCCGAGAGTGGCTCAGGTTGCGTTTCAGCTCTCGAATCGACGCCGCTCCGTCTTGGCACGCCCGTTGCTATTTCGAGCGCTGACAAGGTTCTACTTGGCTCTCGTCAGGAAAGGTGTGGCGACTCGGTGAGCAGCCAGGACAAGCAGAAAGCGATCGCCACACCGACGCTCACTCATCAGATTCTTTGGAGAATGAAATGATTCGGAAACTCCCCCTTCTCGGACTCGTGGGCGCTGCGGCGCTCATTCCCGCCGTCGCGTTCGGCGACGACGGCGTCAGCCCGGGCACGTTCGTAGCGAACAACGTCTGGATGATGATGGCCGCGGCCCTGGTCTTCATCATGCACCTTGGCTTCGCGATGCTCGAGACGGGCCTCACGCGCGCCAAGAACACGACGAACATCCTGTTCAAGAACGTGTTCATCGTATGCATCGGCCTGATCACGTACTTCGTGGCCGGCTTCAACCTGATGTACCCCGGTGAATTCAACGGTTTCCTCGGCTTCGCGGGCTTCGGGCTCGATCCGGGCGCCGATGGCATGACCACGGCCTATGCGGACGGCGGCTACACCTACTGGACGGACTTCATCTTCCAGGCGATGTTCGCCGCGACCGCCGCCACGATCGTCTCGGGTGCGGTGGCCGAGCGAATCAAGCTCACCTCCTTCATGGTCTTCTCTGCGATCTTCGTGGGCCTCGTGTACACGATCGCAGGCTCCTGGAAGTGGGGCGGCGGCTTTCTCGACGGCATGGGCTTCTATGACTTCGCGGGCTCTACCCTGGTCCACTCGGTCGGAGGCTGGGCCGCCCTGGTCGGCGCCATCGTCCTCGGGCCGCGCCTCGGCAAGTTCAGCAAGTCGGGCGCCGTTCATCCGATCCCCGGCAGCAGCATGCCCAGCGCGACGATCGGCGCGTTCCTGCTCTGGCTCGGCTGGTTCGGATTCAATGGCGGCTCGGTGCTCTCGGCGGATCCGGAGCTCACCTCCCTGGTGCTCGTCACCACCTGTCTCGCGGCGGCCGCCGGCGGCCTGGGCGCGATGATCGCCTACGCGTTCATCTCCCCCAAGCCCGACCTTTCGATGGCCCTCAACGGCATTCTCGCCGGCCTCGTCGGCATCACTGCCGGTGC
>CBDUYG010000630.1:0-2742 GCA_965371385.1 uncultured Myxococcales bacterium
CTGATCCCGGGCGTGTTGGCAAAGACCTCGGCCATACGATCCGCGACCTCGCCCGTTCGCTCGAGGGAGGCGGCGTCGGGGAGCTGGGCCGAGGCAAAGAAGTACCCCTGATCCTCGACGGGCAGGAAGCCCGTGGGTAGGGCCTGGAACCCCCACGCGGCGACGGCGACGAGGATCGCGAAGGCCGCCATCGAGATCCCGGTATGATCGACGGCTCGCTGCACCCACACGACATAGCCCTTACTGAGGCGATCGAAGGCCGAATTGAACGCGCCGAAGAGCCCCGTCGTTCGCTCGACCGAGGGGCGCAGGAGTATCGCCGCGAGGGCCGGGCTCAGGGTCAGGGCGTTGAGGGAGCTGATCACTGTCGCAGCTGCGATCGTGAGCGCGAATTGCTGATTGAGTTGACCCGTGATGCCGCCCATGAACGCGGCGGGCACGAACACGGCAAGCAGCACGAGGGTGGTGGCGATCACCGGCCCTCCCACCTCCTGCATTGCCTGCACGGCGGCGTCCCGGGACGAGAGCCCCTCTTCGTCGATCAGCCGGGTCACGTTCTCCACCACCACGATGGCATCGTCGACCACGATGCCGATCGCGAGCACGAGGCCGAAGAGGGTGAGCATGTTGATCGAGAAGCCCAGGGCGGCCATGACCGTGAATGTGCCGATGAGGGAGACGGGGATCGTCACGGCTGGAATCAAGGTGGCGCGCCAGTCCTGGAGAAAGACGAAGATCGTGAGGAAGACCAGGGCGATGGCGATGAAGAGGGTCTGGTAGACCTCGTCGATCGAGGCGGAGACGGCCTTGGTGGTATCGAAGGGGATGCTCGACTCGAGGCCCTCCGGGAAGGTTCTCTCCATGCGCGCGATCGCCGCGCGTACGCGATCGGCTACGTCGAGCGCGTTGGCGCCGGGCAGCTGATAGACGGCGATCGCCGCCGATGGGCTGCCGTTGAGCGTGGCGTACTGGTTGTAGTTCTGGCTTCCCAGCTCGACCCGAGCGACGTCGCGCAGACGGGTGACGCGGCCTCCCTCGCCGGTCTTCAGGATGATCTGCTCGAACTCGGCGGTCTCCTGGAGCCGGCCGAGGCTGTTGATCGCGTACTGGAAGCTCTGGCCCGGCGGCGCGGGGGGCTGCCCGATCTGGCCCGCCGCGACCTGGACGTTCTGCTCGCGAATCGAGGCGGCGACGTCCTGGGTCGTGAGCCCTCTCGCTCGCAGTCGCTCGGGATCGAGCCAGATCCGCATGCTGTAGTCCGAGCCGCCGAAGACCGAGATGTCACCGACCCCGGGGATTCGCTTGAGCTCATCGGTAATGCGAAGGGTCGCGAAGTTGCTCAGGAAGAGGGTGTCGTAGCGCTCGTCCGGCGACGTCAGGCTGACCATCAGGACGATGCTGGTCGATTGCTTCTTGGTCGTGACGCCCTGGCGCTTCACCTCCTCGGGGAGGCGCGCCATCGCGATCGAGACCCGGTTCTGCACCAGCACCTGGGCCATGTCGAGGTTGGTTCCCACCTCGAAGGTGACGGTGAGCGAGTAGGAGCCGTCGTTCGCGCTCGTCGACGACATGTAGATCATGCCCTCGACCCCGTTGACCTGCTGCTCGATCGGGGCCGCGACGGTGTCGGCGACCACCGTCGCATTGGCGCCCGGGTAGGTGGTCGAAACCCGCACTGTCGGCGGAGTGATCTCGGGATATTGGGAGATCGGGAGGTTCGGGAGGGTGATGACCCCGGAGATCACGATCACGAGGGCCAGGACGCTTGCGAGAATGGGGCGGTCGATGAAGACGCGAGAGAACATGAGGGCGCTACTCGCCCGCCCCGGCGGCTTCGGCGACGGATTCGTCGATCGCCTCTTCGCGGGCGGCGGGAACCTGCGACCCGAGGCGCTTCGGATCGACGCCGGCGCCGGGACGTGCGCGCTGTAGGCCGTTGACGATCACCCAGTCCTCGGGCTGCAGCCCCTTCCTGACGACTCGCAGGCCGTCGCCCCGCTGCGGGCCGACCACGACGCGTCGCTGCTCGACGATGTTCTCGCTGTTGGCCACGAGCAGGTAGCGCCCGCTCTGGTCCGCGCCGAGAGCTCGCTCGCTCACGAGAAGAGCGGCCTCGTGAGTGCCGACGGGGAGCCGCACGCGCACGAAGGTTCCCGGAATGATGATCTCGTCGAGCTTGCCCTGGTTGTCGATCACGGCGCGCACCTCGAAGGTGCCCGTGTCGGGGTCGACCTGAAGGGCCGTGAAGTCGATCATGCCGGCGTGGGGGAAGCCTTCCTCGTCCACCTTTCCCACGTCGATCATGGTGGGGTCCCGGTTCTCCCACTCCTTCCCCATGGCTTCGCGGCGCTTGCGGCCGATCTCCTGTAGGGAGAGGAGGTCGCGTTCGCTGAGCTGGAAGAAGACGTGAAGCGGCTGATAATTTACGACCTGGGTGAGGAGGTCGTTCTCGCTCGCGCCGACGAGATTCCCCATGTCGACCAGATGGCGCCCGACACGTCCGGTGATGGGCGCCTCGACGAGTGCGTACTCGATATCGAGCTCGGCCGAGCGCACATCCGCCTCGGCGGCCGAGACGGCAGCGATGGTCTTGTCCCGACGCGCCCTGGCCTGGATATAGGTGATCTCCGACGTCGCGCCCTTTTTGTAGAGGGCTTCGACCCGCTCGAACTCCGTCTGGGCCAGGTCGCGCTCGGCTTGACTGCTCGTGAGATTCGCCTGAGCCGCCTTGAGCTCGATCTC
>CBDUYG010000631.1:0-2740 GCA_965371385.1 uncultured Myxococcales bacterium
GGTACCCGGGAGGAGAACGCCCGCTTCGGCCTCATGACCTATCGCGCGAACGGCGCGTTCGTCGAAGTCGCGATCGGCGAGGCCAACGCCACACAGGACATATGGGATGAAGCGGGCCTGACTGCGAGCCGAGGTGTGGGCACTCCTGTTGCTGGCGCCCTGCTGGATGCGGGACGGTACTACGCCGGCACGAATCCCTGGGGCACACTGAACGTGTGGGGAGATGAAACCGGAGACGGCGCCCAGAACTGGAGCGAGCCGATCGATCTCGCCTGCCGCAACAACTTCGTTCTCTACTTGACCGATGGCGAATTCAACATAGATTCGATCATCAAGGCCAACTTCTGGGACACGATCGGCGATAGCGACGGCGACCTGGGCATCGAACCCACATTACCCGTGCGAGGCGGCCAGCGGCGTCACATCTCCGCTGTAGGAGCTTCATGAATCATGCGGGCCAGGGGGGCCTGCGCGGAGGGGAAAGGCCATGCTGAAGACGACTCGTGCGCTCATGATCTGGGGCGCGACCGGGCTCCTGTTTGCGTGCGGAGGGGGAGACAGTGCAGCCCCCACCCCCGACGCGGACGCTGCCAGCGTCGACGTGATGGACTTCGCCGATCGTGATGCCCGCATCGAGGAAGAGGATTGGGAATGGGAGGACGAGGCTCCGGAAGGCGCCCCGCGCATTCGCCGGGTCACTCTTCGGCCGGCCATCCCGGAATCCGGCCGAATGCTCCGCGCTCTCGTCGAGTACGCCGACGCCCAGACCCGCGGTCGAACGATGCACTTCGAGTGGACGATCAAAGGGGAGAAGCTGGGCAAGAACTCGGCCTCGGTCCGGCTACCCGAGCTTCAGCGAGGCGACGAGATCCAGCTATCGGTCGTTGCTTCGAACGAGGCCGGGAGCAGCCAGACGGCACGGGTGCGAGCCGAGATTCCCAACCTACGGCCGCGTGTGCGTGGGCTCGAGCTCCGGCAGCAGATCGACGCGCAGAGCGGCGAGGTGTGGAGCGTCGAGGTACACGGCGACGATCCCGACGGAGACGAGCTGGAGTTCCGGTACGTCTGGCTGATCAACGGCTCGCCTTCGGAGCACCAGGGCCCCTCGTTCCCGACCAGCAGCCTCAAGCGAGGCGATTCGGTACGCGTGCGAGTCACCGCCCATGATGGCTCAGCCGAAAGCAGGCCCGTGGAGAGCGGAAGCATTGGTGTGGCGAACTCCGCCCCCGAGATCCAATCGTCCCCCCCACGTCTGGGTGCGAACGGCCAGTTCGAGTATCCGGTGATCGCCAACGATGCGGACGGGGATCAGGATCTGCACTTCGAGCTGGTCTCGGGACCCGAGGGCATGCACATGGATCCCTCGTCGGGTCTCATCACCTGGACGCCCACGCTGGACCAGGCGGGCATGAACGAGGTCGAGATTCGAGTGAGCGACGCGGGCGGAGCCTACGCGACACAGGTCTTTTCGATTCCGCTCATCGCATCGGATGATGGCGAACCCGCCCCAGCGAGCATCCGGTAGATGTTTAAAGGATAGAGTCGATTCAGGGATGACGCGCACCAGCGATCCGCGCGCCGTTGGAACCGACCCTTCGAGAACTCATTCCAGAGCCGTTTCGATGGTCTTCTGCTCCAGCAGATCCTGGGAGTAGAGGAGCTGATTGTAGGTGTCCACCAGATCGCCCAGCTGGTCCGTTTCGCGGAGCTTCAGCTCCTTCACCTCCGGATCGCCGTCGATGATCGACTGCATGTGCCGCTTGAGGCGGTAGACCGGCCCGGCGACACGGTGGAAGAGGAATCCCGCCACGATCGTCACATAGAGAGTCGCGGTGAGCACGACAATCCCGGTTCCAATGATCGACATCCGCTTGTATTGCTCCACCACCGTGGGAACCTGACCGTGCACCTGCAAACCGATAGCTTCATAGAGCTGCTGGTGAAAGAGCCAGCCTCCAGCGCCGAGTACGCCCAGGACGACCAGGGTCGAAACCCCGATGATCTGGGTGTACCACTGAAACGAATCGTGGGGAACGATGTATCGCGTCAGGCCAAAGCGACGTTGGAACGGCTTCTTCGGCTGGGACGATTCTTCCATGTGCATTCTCCTATCGGTTTCTGCGGTGTCTCCACCGCTTTCATCGGCAGGACGGTACGCGGCATGTAGTCCTGGCGTCTTCCGGATTGAAGCAGCGTGGCATCCCCTGCAATCGGGCGCGAATTTGCGCGCGAAACGAGGTCCGGAGCGCTCGCGGGAGGCCTACTCGAAGACCACCGTGCGGTTCGAGCACACGAGCACCCGGTCCTCGAGATGCCAGCGCACGGCGCGAGCCAGTACCGAGCGCTCGACATCCCTTCCCTTGCGGACGAGGTCGCTCACCGTGTCGCGATGGGATGCCCGCAACACGTCCTGCTCGATGATCGGCCCCTCGTCCAGATCGCTGGTCGCATAGTGGGCCGTTGCCCCGATCAGCTTCACTCCTCGCTCGTGCGCCTGGTGATAGGGCTTGCCCCCGGCGAAGGCGGGCAGGAAGGAGTGATGGATGTTGATGATCCGGGAGGGGAAGTGGCCGATGAATTCGGACGAGAGGATCTGCATGTAGCGGGCCAGCACGATGAGATCCACCCCCGCGTCCTGGAGCAGCCGGACCTCCTTCTCCTCCTGTGCGGCTTTGCTGCGCTTGTCGATCGGAAAGACGTGGAAGGGCACGTCGAAGTGATTCGCGACGTGGGCGAGATC
>CBDUYG010000632.1:0-2738 GCA_965371385.1 uncultured Myxococcales bacterium
TCGGGCCCGATCATGAAGCCGGGCTCGTCGACGAAGCTCAAGATCGGGAGATGAAAAGTCTCACATAGCCCTATGAAGCGCTCCACCTTCTGCGCTCCCTCCGCGCCCATCGATCCGCCGTAGATATAGGGATCGTTGGCGATGACGCCTACGCTCCGACCCTCGAGGCGTCCGAGGCCGGTGATCTGGGAGCGTCCGTAACCCGGCGTCATCTCGAAGAACGATCCCGCGTCGAGCACCGCGTCGAGCAGCTTGCGCATCTTGTAGACCTTCTTGCGCTCGCGCGGAATGATCTCGAGCAGCATCTCATCGCAGCGTTCGCGCGGATCGACTTCGTGCGCCGGAGCTTCCAACCGGGGGGGGAGCTCCCAGACGTTGCCCGGCAGGTAGGATAGAAATTGCTTCACCAGATCGAAGACCTCGTCTTCGTCCTCGGCGACATTGTCCACCACGCCGCTCCTTCCGTGCACCTGGGCGCCGCCGAGCTCCTCCTTCGTGATCGGGCTCCCAAAGGCGCGCTCGACCACCGCGGGGCCGGCGACGAGCACCTGGGAGGTGGTTCGCGTCATGATCGAGAAGTGTGAGGCGGCGAGCCTCGCAGCCGGAAACCCCGCCACCGCACCGACCGCCGCCGAGACGACCGGCGCCGTCGCCATGATGCGCGCGATCGATTCGAAGCGAGGCCGGGCGAAGACCGGGTCGCCGGCGGGCCGCGGGCCTCCGGAGCCCTTTCCCGCCCCGCGAACACTGCCGCCGCCGCCTTCGAGGAAGCGAACCAGCGGTACGCGATAGTGACAGGCGAGCTCCTCGGCATAGACGCTCTTGCGCAGCCCCGCCGGCGTCGGCGACCCGCCTCGTTGGGTGAAATCTTCGCCCCCGATCGCACAGGGGCGACCATCGATCTTCGCCAGCCCGAGCACATAGTTTCCCGGGGTGAAGGCGACGAGTCTTCCCTCGTCGTCGTACTCGGAGTGCCCCGCCAGGGGGCCCTGCTCGCTGAACGAGCCGGGGTCGATCAACCGGTCGATGCGCTCCCGGACCGTCAGGCGACCTCGCTCGTGATGGGCTGCGACGGCCTCATCACCCCCCATCTTCAGCGCCAGGGCGCGTCGCTCAGTGATCTCGTCGACTTCCTTCCTCCAGCTCATGAGGACCATTCTAACCCTTCCGGGTCGGTCGGGGGTGTCGCCAATCGGGGTCGCATGAGCGATTCTCCCCAATCGATACCGGCACGGGAATCATTCGCACTGCTGGACAGAATGGGAGAACCGACATGCAACCCAAGGAAGCACTCAGCCTGGACGAAATCGAGCTCGGCAACATCGAGCTCTGGGCCCAGCCCATCGACGTTCGCGAAGGGTTCTTCCAGACCCTGCGCCGGGAGCGGCCCATCTCCTTCCACGAGGAAGCCGAGGTCCCAGAAGGAATTCCAATCGAGCGCGGGCCGGGCTTCTGGGCGCTGACCAAGCACGAGGACGTGCTCCTGGTCAGCCGGAATGCCAAGCTCTTCTGCTCGGGCAGGGGAACCAACATCGGCGACATGCCCCAGCCTCTGCTCGAGTACATGGGCAGCATCATCAACATGGACGATCCGCGGCATCATCGTCTGCGCTCGATCGTCTCCCGTGGCTTCACTCCGCGAATGGTCGCCCGGGCGGAGGAGGCCGTGGAACGGGCCGTCGCGGCCATCATGGCCGATGTCCGGGACAAGGGTCGCTGCAACTTCGTCCATGACATTGCCGCGCGCCTGCCCCTGATCATCATCTGCGACATGATGGGCATCCCCGAGAGCCAGTACGACTTCGTGATGGAGAAGGCGAACGTGATCATCGGCGCCGGAAGCGGCGATCCCGATTTTGCCGCCGACCCGGTGGAGATCATCCCCAAGATCCTCGATGCCGCGACCGGCCTCACCGAGCTCTGCGGTGAACTCGCGACCAGTCGTCGCTCGAAGCCGACCGACGACATCACGTCCGCCCTCGTGAACGCCGAGGTCGAAGGCGACCAGCTCACCGATTCCGAGCTCGGCTCCTTCTTCATCCTGCTCGCCGTTGCGGGCAACGAGACGACCCGCAACGCCATCAGCCACGGAATGATCGCGATGTGCGAGTACCCCGACCAGCGCGCCCTGTGGCAGAACGATTTCGAGCAAGTCTCCGCGACCGCGATCGACGAGATCATCCGCTGGGCGTCACCGGTGATGCACTTTCGCCGCACCGTCACCCAGGACACCGAGATCCGCGGGCAGAAGCTACGCGAAGGCGAGAAGGTGGTGATGTGGTACAACTCGGCGAATCGCGACGAGGACGTCTTCGATGCCCCCTACGACTTCGACCTTCTGCGCAATCCCAATCCCCATGTCGCCTTCGGCGGGCCGGGGCCTCACCACTGCGTCGGAGCCCATCTCGCCCGACGCGAGGTGACGATCATGTTTCGCGAGATCTTCCGCTGCCTGCCCGACCTGCAGATCGTCGGCACACCCCAGCGCCTGCTCTCGAATTTCATCCACGGCATCAAGAGCATGGACTGCGAGTTCACCCCCAGCTGATTCGCGGCACGACCTGGACTCCATTCTTCATCTCGTCGGCGACTCCGCCCGGCTCGCGAGCTCGAGTAGGGGTGCTCGTTCGCCGATCACCACGAGCACGTCTCCAGGCTCGACGATGGTCTTGGAGGAAGGGGCGATCTGGATCGACTCATGGCCGCGCCGCAGGGCGACGATGCGCAGGGAAGAAATG
>CBDUYG010000633.1:0-2733 GCA_965371385.1 uncultured Myxococcales bacterium
GAGGAGGATATCCCGTGCGGCGAGCTTTCTCGTATCGGAAGCAGGCCTCTGGGTAGTCTACATGTGATGCAGGATGCGCGGTCTGGCAACGCGAGTCGAATGCCCTGCCGTAGCTCTCGAGGAGTTTGCGCCTCGTCCGTTTCCCGGCGCAAAGACCGCCCATGCGAGAACCAGCCACCAGCCAATCACGGTCCAGCCGATCGCCAGGTTCGCGATCAGAATGGGCATCAGGGAGGGATGATCCCGCCCAGTCGCGACCATGAAGGGCACGATGTAGAAGACGAGAAGGAAGAAGGGAATCAGTTCGACCATCGCTTGCTCCGATGCTGTCTCACCCCGGTGTCAACAAGATTAAGGCAAGGAGCAAGTCGGTGTAACGCAGCGAATGGTTGCGGAAATCCATTGCGGTCGAGCGACCGCTTCGAGGCAGGCCACGAGCAGCTTCGAGGACAGGGTGCCCCGAGGGCGCCTGCGGGTTGGAGTGCTCGCGAAGGATTCGGGCTGGACACCTCAATAAGGCAGATGCCCCTGCGCCTGCCCGGATCGGGATTCGAGCTCGTCGCCACGAATCGGCAGGCCGTCCCGATAGATCACCTCGCCGCCGCGCTGGGCGGGAATGCGCGGCCCCGGGGTCAGTATGCCAACGAGATTCAGGGGGTCACATGCCGAGAGCCGCACGACCTCGCCGCGCCGCTCCATGCGGCGCGTCCGCCGGAGAGCATCCACGGCCCCGGGCAGCGCGTACTGCTCTCCCACGAAACCCGTGACGAAGCGGCCGCCGCGCACCGTTCCCCGAGCCTCCATGCGGCGAAGGGCCCAGAGGATCTCGCGCCAGGGCACGGAGAGTGACTCGCGCGCCATGAGATCGCGAAACACGACTCCCCAGCGAACCAGAAGCTGCTCGGCAACCGCTTCGGCCAGCTCGTCGGCGTCCATCTCGCCGGGGCTCGTCGCCTCCGGTGCCGGATCGGATTCTTCTCTTCGGCTCGAGGCTCCGTCTCCGGGAAAGAGCGACCATCGGCCCTCGGCCGTTCCGACGCCGCGTGCCCCGCGACGCAAACCGCGCCGAGCACGTCGTCGCACAGCCTTCCTCGCCCAGCGCTCCCGCGAGCCCAGGAGCGCACGCAGCGCCTGAAAACCGTCGGCGCTCACCAGGCCCCGGGATACGAGATCCCAAAGTCCTTCCTCGACCTCGACGGGTAGGCGGTCCAAAGCGCTGCCGAGGTCGCTGTGGAAGAGCGCCCCGCGGCGCTCGAGCTCGCGCAGAACATCGAGGGCGGGTCCGGGACCGGGCAGCGCAGGAGCGCGATCGCCCCGGGTCGCCGCGAGCATCCAGTCCAGATCGGCGCGCACGAGCAGGGATATCGGTGTCGCCCTGGACGGAGCGCTACCGCCCCGTGTGGGCGGGGCGTCCGGATCCACCGCCCTCGGCGTAAGGCGACCCCAGGCGACTTCCCCGGAGAGGCAGTGCGCGTCGAGCCAGCTCGAGCGATAGCCATCGACCCGCGCCGGGAGCACGAACTCTTCCCAGGCCCCGGCCGCGAGTTCGAAGCCCTGGAGCTGCTCCACCACCGAGAGCACCCCGCGTCGGCCTTCGCGCCGGGTATCGCGCGTCACCCGCTGCCAGCGCAGCAGGAAACGCATCAGATCCTGAGCGGTGACCGGCTCGATCTCCTTGCGCAGACGTTCCTGGGTCCCGAGGTGGATCCTCACCAGCAGTCGGCGCGCACAGAACTGCTCGCCCGTCCCACCCGTTTCGCCCTGCTCGCCTCTCTCACCCTTCCCGCCCGTGCCCTTCCCCTCCTCGAAGTTCCCGCGTAGGGCGAAGCCTTCGGACTCGAGGCCCGCGAGCGCGATCTGCACGGAGGCATTTGAGAGACCAGTCAGCCGGGCGACCTCTTCCGCCGTGATGGGTCCGGAAACGTCCAGACGTCCCCGGACGACGTCACGCTCGAAGGCATCCGGATCGCCGGGATCTTCGGCCGCGAGGACGGGTGGAAGCGGTGTGTCGGGATGGAAGACCGCGTCGGGGAAGAGCATCTCGAGGGCTCGGCGACGCTCACTCGCACACCAGAATTCACCCGCATCGTGCCGCAGGGAGTAGGCTCGCCCCTTGCCCTGAAGCTCTTCGAAGAGCCCGCGCCACTCGATCTCCGGCCGCAGGGCGCCCAGGGTCAGGAGCAGATCGTGCAGCTCGTCCGCGTCCCGCGGCGCCGGAGCCGCCTCCTCGCGTACCCGCGCGATTGCCTCGGGAGAGAGCTTCGCCAGCTCGCGGGCCTCGACCGGCAGGCCCCGGCGCAGCTTCACCGCGCGCGTGCGGCGCTCTTCGAGAGGCGCATCGTCGAGGAAGGTATAGGGGCGGCCGTTCACGATCTCATGGGCAAGCACCGACGGCTCGGTGGTATCGACGCAGTGCACCTGGATCTCGCCCGAGTGGAACCCGCGGACCAGCTCTTCGATGGCGTCGATGTCCATCGCCTCGTGGAGGCAATCGTCGAGGGTCTGACGCACGATCGGATGATCGGGAATCTCGATCGGGCCCTCGCTGTTCTCCTGGCAGGCCGCGAGGCTCGGGAAGAGCGCTGCGAGCCAGTCGTCGGCCTCCATGCGCTGGATCGGCGGCGGATTGCGGCGCCCGCCGCGGAAGCGCAGGACGAGCAGGGCTCGATTCAAGTTCCAGCGCCAGCGCGAGGTGAACATCGGCGAGTTGAGCACCGCCTGGGAGAGCGCCTC
>CBDUYG010000634.1:0-2726 GCA_965371385.1 uncultured Myxococcales bacterium
TCGACTTGGAGAAAGACTCGCGGAGGCGGAGTAGCGAGTACATCTTCGGGATGACGAAAGCGATTCGCCGTTCAACCCTGCATCCGGCGCTGAAGCCCGCGGTATGGCTCGTCACCATACCGCTGGATATCGTCCTGCTTCCGTTTGCGGCCATTGGGGGGCTTTTCTAGCGCGGAGAGGTCACCACTACGGCGCCGAAGCCGCCGGCTTCCACATCGACCTGGCGAGTCGCAATGCCGTTGGGGCCGCCCGTGAGCTTTACCCGGATCTGGTGGGTGCCCGAGTCCACGATGGCTCGGTGCACGAGGACCCGGGCCGGGAGGAAGGTCCAGGACCGGGTGTCCGGCCGGTCCATCGCGACCATCGAGCCTTCGACCGCCAGGGCGAGAATCCAGCCCAGAGCCGAGCTTTGCGCGTTGCCCCCTGCGCGCACGGCCTCCGCTGCTGCGGCTCTCACGACGAGGCGTGAGATCGCCGCGCCCATGATCTGGGGCTTCATGGCCTCGTACTCGCGCCGGATCTCGGCCCCCAGATCGCTCAGCAACTCCAGGCTCGCCTCACTGCCGTCGATCTGAAGCTCCGGGCTCGCGCTGAGACTTGGAGTGTCGACCAGCTCCGGGTAGACGACGACCTTCAGGACACTGTAGCCGAGTACGTTGGGGTTCCCCGAGATCCAGCTCCCAGCGACTCCCACCGCTGCACCGACGGGGATTCGTTCGGGCACCTTGTAGGGTACGCGCCCGACGTTGACGAGGACGATGAGCTCGCCCTGGCCTGGACCCAGCGGGCCAGGCGGCGCGGTCGCGGCGAGAAACGATTCGAGGTGCGCTCCCCGATAGGCCGAGCGCTTTGCGAGGCGGTGGGCCGGGCCAGCGAGGCTTTTCAGGTTGCGCTCCTGGAGAGCTTCGTCGTAGTAGCGCAGGGCCGGTGTGTACTCATCGAGCTGCTCCATGGTGAAGCCAGCGAGGTATGAGCCCAATGCGCCGTGAGCGACATCGCGCTCGAGGTCTCTTAGAAAGCTGCGCATCACCGTGAAGCGGCGAGCCTCGACCCGGGCGCCTCGGAGGTCTCCCCCGGTCAGGTAGTTCATCATGTTGAACGAGTTGAGCGCGAGCTTCTCGACTGGCGAGGCGTAGTACTTGTTCGCACTGTCACTGTAGAGGTACTTCCCGAGGGTGCCGACGGCGTCATTCGAGAGGTCGAGGATCTCCAGTTGCTTGTCGGCCGCCTCGAAGTCCTGGGAACTCGAGCGGTATTCGCCCGCTGCCTGCTTCAGGGTCGCCCGCTCGAGCACGGCAAGGGCCTTGCTCGAGTCGAAATCGTCGGGCAACGCCTCGGAGTCGTTTACGTCGATCACGCCGTCGACGGCATCGATGCTTCGAGCGTAGTCCCCGGCGGCGGCGCTCGAGTGTGCGACGGCCATCCGGTCGGAATAGGTCGCACAACCGGTCCCGAAGCAGAGTCCGAGCAGCGCGAGTCCGAGCCCGGCGACGCCCTTCGCGTCCGTCCCTTCGCTGACCATCACCCGCCCCAGGATCTCAATTCACGAGGGCCTTGCTCCGCGCCGACTCATGCTGGAACTTGACGATGCTGGTCTCGACCTCCAGGACTTGGAGGAAGAGGCTGTACTGGAGCCGCCTCGTCTTCTGCAAGCGCTCGTCGACGGCGGTGAGCTTCCCGGTCACAAAGTACCGGGCTCCCAGCTGTCGCCCGAGTTGCCGCGCCTGGCTGGGCTGGTAGCTGGCGCCTTGCTGAACGCCGACCTCTCGGGCCAGGGATGCCTGACGCGACCTCGCGATGACCTGGACCTCGCCGCTGTTCACGAGGCTCGTCTCGATCGACGATAGAAGGGCGAGCATCTGGTCCTCGAGGTGCTCGGAGGTCGCGTTCTCGATCGGCCAGATCGCCACGATGGGCGGGCGGTGCGACCCACCGACGTCGTTCGTCCAGAAGCGGCTGTGATAGAGCTTCTCCAGGTTGCGGCTCACCAGATAGTCGATATCCGCCTTGTCGAGCATGGTGCTCATGGCGGGCTGATCCATGTTCGGATTCGCGGTGCCTTCGCCCCCGCGAATGGCGCGCGGAGCACACGCGAGTGATGTGATCGCCGCAAGGATCGCCGCGAGTTCGAGCAGTCTGCTGGCCACAGGTGGGCCCTCCATCCCCGTTCGTTGCACTCATTCTCGCACACCCGCAGAGAAGCGCTCCCCGGGTGGGAACGGGGGGTCGGCCCAGAAGGTGCCTGGGCTATCATACGCAGCGATCGGGTTGTGGGAGGAGATGATCATGCACGGCAGTGGGCTGCTCGGATTCTTCGTGCTGGTGGCTTCGGTCCTGGGGTTCGCCAGTCCCGGGCAAGCGGACGAGTCCTTACGGAGTGTCCATGCCCTCGTCGGTGTGGGCGGAGTGGACGGCTCATCCCAGATTCAGAAAGAGGTGATCGAGGAATGCATCATGCAGCTCCCGACGCTGGATCAGCTGCGCCCGGTGGTCGACGCGAAGGCGCTGTTCTTGAAGAACATCAACGGCGAGCTCGACAACAATGCGTCGGTTCGCACATACAGCGCGGTGATCGATCTCACATACGCGGTCTTCCAGAAGACCCTCGTGGTCGTGACGACCAACTCGGTCGAGCGCAGCGAGCCCGTCTTCCGGGAGGTCGGTGGCCGGTTCGACCAGAGCATCCGCTTCGAGTCAAACTCCGAAAATGGGGACATGTTCTACGG
>CBDUYG010000635.1:0-2725 GCA_965371385.1 uncultured Myxococcales bacterium
TCGATGATCTCGTTGAATCTCGCGCTCGGGCGCATGGCCGCCTCGACGAGCGCGGTATCGGGCCGGTAGTAGCCCCCCAGATCCTGGGCAGGCCCCTGGGCGGCGTTGAGCTCGGCCACGATCGCTTCCTCGTTCGCAGCCAAAGCCTCAGCCACCGGGGCAAAGAGCGCCGCCAGCTCCGGATTCTCGCTCTGCGCCGCGAGGGCTCGGGCCCAGTAGAGAGCCAGGTAGAAGTGGCTGCCCCGATTGTCGAGCTCCTTGACTTTGCGCGACGGACTCTTGCGCTCGAGAAGGAGTGTGGCGGTCGCCGCATCGAGGGTCTCCGCCAGAAGCCGCGCGCCTGGATTGCCGCACTGCTCGGCGAAGTGCTCGAGGGAGGCGGCCAGGGCGAGAAACTCTCCGAGCGAGTCCCAACGCAGGTGCCCCTCGGCCTCGAACTGCTGCACGTGCTTCGGGGCGGAGCCGCCCGCGCCGGTCTCGAAGAGCCCGCCTCCGTTCATCAGGGGCACGATCGAGAGCATCTTTGCGCTGGTGCCGATCTCCAGGATGGGAAAGAGGTCGGTCAGGTAGTCGCGCAGCACATTGCCGGTCACGGAGATGGTGTCCTCGCCCTTGCGAATACGCTCGAGCGAGAAACGGGTCGCGTCGACGGGAGACAGGATGCGAATATCCAGGCCGTCGGTGTCGTACCCGGAGAGACTGCTCTCGACCTTGCGGATGATCTGGGCGTCGTGGGCTCGATTCGCGTCCAGCCAGAACACCGCCGGAGAGCCGGACGCTCGCGCCCGGGTAACCGCGAGCTTCACCCAATCACGAACAGCCGCGTCCTGGGTCTGACAGGCTCGCCAGATGTCCCCTGCCTCGACGACGTGCTCGATCAGGCCGGCGCCCGACGCATCCACGACTCGAACCGTACCGTCGCTGGGAATCTCGAAGGTCTTGTCGTGCGAGCCGTACTCCTCGGCCTTCTGCGCCATCAACCCCACGTTGGGGACGCTGCCCATGCTGGCCGGGTCGAACGCGCCGTGAGCCTGGCAATCCTCGATCACCGCCTGGTAGACGCCCGCGTAGCTGCTGTCGGGAATCACCGCCTTGCAATCCTCGAGCTCGCCTTCTGCGTTCCACATCCCACCCGAGTCGCGAATCATCGGGGGCATCGACGCGTCGATGATGATGTCGCTCGGGACGTGTAGGTTCGTGATCCCGCGGTCCGAATCGACCATCGCGACCCCCGGCCCCTTCGCATACACGGCCTGGATGTCGGCCTCGATCGCCGCGCGCTGGTCCTGCGGCAGATCGGCGATCTTTCCGACGAGATCGCCGAGGCCGTTGTTCGCATCGACAGCGAGCTCGGCCAGGGTCGCGGCGTGCGCTTGGAACACGTCCTTGAAAAAAACCCGCACGGCGTGACCGAAGATGATCGGGTCGGAGACCTTCATCATGGTGGCCTTCAGGTGTAGCGAGAAGAGGATGCCGGTGTTTCGGGCGTCTTCGATCTGATCCTCGAGGAAGGAGACCAGGGCCTTCCGGCTCATGAAGGTGCCGTCGATGATCTCGTCCTCCAAGAGCTCGAGACCCTCCTTGAGGATCGTCACCGTGCCATCGGCCGCCGTGTGCTCGATGCGCGCCGTAGTCGCTGCGGCGACGCAGATCGATTTCTCGTTGTGGAAGAAGTCGCCGGCGCTCATCGTCGCGACGTGGGTCTTCGAGTCCTTCGCCCAAGCGCCCATGCGGTGCGGGTTCTTCTGGGCATACTCCTTGACCGCCCGGGGAGCGCGGCGATCCGAGTTTCCTTCGCGCAGCACCGGGTTGACGGCGCTGCCCTTCACCTTGTCGTAGCGCGCCCGGGTCTCCCGCTCGTCGTCGCTTGAGGGATCATCGGGGTACTCGGGCAGGGCATAGCCCTTCGCCTGGAGCTCGGCGATCGCAGCCTTGAGCTGGGGAACGGAGGCACTGATATTGGGAAGCTTGATGATGTTGGCCTCCGGGGTATGCACGAGGCGGGCCAGCTCGCCCAGACCATCCGAAACCTGCTGCTCCGGTCCGAGCCTCTCCGGGAAGAGGGCGAGAATTCGGCCGCTGAGCGAGATGTCCCGGGTCTCGACGGGAACTCCGGCCGCGCCGGCAAAGGCACGAATGATCGGCAGCAAGGAGTGGGTCGCCAGGGCGGGCGCCTCGTCCGTCCAGGTGTAGAGAATGGCGGGGGACTTGCTCATGCTTGGAGGCCTCGCAGATTGAATTCTGGATCGGGCTGGACCGGAGGCGGATATCTACCAGAAATGAGAGCCGAAGGGGCGCGCCTGACGCGAATTTCACGTGGATCGAGGGCCGAGGGACGAGAATCTGGAGAGGAATCCGGCTCCGGCCCCCGCGTTGCCCGTCCGGCCGCTCGGATGAGCCGGACTCCACCCGCTCGAATCTTCGGGAATCGCGGCCTGGGGGCGGGGGCGGAGGCGGAGGCGGGGGAAGACACTACAATCGCCCTCGATGCCGCCCGCCGAACAGCAGCCCCTCCTCGCCTCGACCGCAATCCTCCTCTCCCCGGGCCTCGATGCTCCCTCCCTCCCGGGCGGGCTCCGCAAGGTCTTCGAGCAGGTGGCGGAGGCGGGGGGACGCGCCTGGCTGGTGGGCGAGGGACTGCACTCGCTGCTGCTCGCCCAGCGCCCGCGCTGCTACGAGGCCCTGACCGAGGCAACCCCCAAGGAGATCCTCGCCCTCTTCCCGC
>CBDUYG010000636.1:0-2725 GCA_965371385.1 uncultured Myxococcales bacterium
GGGACGACTCTGCGTTTCGCGGCCGATCAGATCCTGCTCGCGAGCGGACCCTTACGCTTTCTGGGTAGCCGGGAAGAACCCATCGTCCTCGAGGGAATCGCCGGGGCGAGCTGGTCCGGGCTGGTGAGCCTCGAATCCTCCTCTCCCCATCACTGGAGCCATGTCGAGGTGCGAAACGCGGCCGGAGTCGATCGCGAGGGCTGGATCCTCACGGGAGGAGTCACTCTGCGGGCCGCGCAGGTCCGACTCGAGCATGTTTCCCTGGTCGGCAATCTCAGCGAGGACGCTCTCAATCTGATCCGATCCTCGATCGATCTCGATCAGATCGGAATCCGGAACACCCCCTCCGACGCCCTCGACTGCGACTTCTGCCAGGGCAAGATTACCGGGAGCAGCTTCAGTGAGATCGGGGGCGACGGCATCGACGTCAGTGGGTCGGAGCTTCGGATCGAGGGCGTTCGCCTGCACCGGGTTCGCGACAAGGCGATCTCCGTGGGAGAAGCCAGCCGGGTGAGCGTCCACGATGCGAGCATCGACGAGGTGGGCACGGCCCTTGCGAGCAAGGACGGGTCGGAAGTGAGATTTCGGAGCTCCGAAGTCTCGGACGTCGGGCACGTGGCTATCATGGCCTTTACCAAGAAGCCCGCATATGGCCCGGCCCACGTCGATGCTCGGGATATCAGGATGAGCCGAGTCGGACGAGCCGCCCTCGCACAGATCGGAAGCGAGATCATCCTCGACGGTGTCGAGCAGGTGCCCGAAGACGTCGACATCGAGGGCCTCTACCAACACGGATACATGAAGAAGTGACGACGCGCATCGAGCCCAACGTCGCACAGCCGCGCTGGCACCGGATCGGCCGGAGCCGTACGTGGAGGGCACTCTTCGCACCGCTTCTCTTCATACCGCTCCTCTTCGCCGCCCTCCTCTGCGGGCCGGCTCGGGCCCTCACCCCGATTCCCTATCAGGGTGAGTTCCGCGAGGAGCTCGACGAGATCTTCTTCGATACGAGTGCGGGCACGCCCGGGTCCGTCTCTCCCCAGAAGCTCGCAACCTACAGGGAGTTCATCGAGAAGAAGCGACGAGTCCTCGAGATCCACGTCGTGAATTCGGAGGTCCATGAGGCCGGCCGAAGCCGGGAAGAGGCGCTCGAGCGATTCCAGAAGCTCGATACCACCGTGGCTCTCGACTACACCCTCGACCTGATCGGCGAGCTGCCCGACATCGAGGATCCCCGAAGCGCATACGAGAGCGCGGCGGAGATCCTGATGCTCGAGTACGCCACTCGCAGCTATACCGACGGCATCGGCACCGTCGAGGTCCCAATCTTCCTGAACAACGTCATGTTCGAGTGGCGAATCGAGAATGGCCCACGACCCCGAAAAGCTCACGAGGAGGCGAACAACCTGCTCGACCCCGAGAGCGGCCTGTTCTACACGCCCGAAGAGATCAAGCAGATGATGCGCGCCGGGTTCGACCTCTCGACCCTCGAGCCGCCCACGCAGACGCACTTCTGGCGCGCGAAGGAGAACATCTCGAAGGTCGACGTCGTCGCCAACTACCTGAAGGGGGGCAACCCGGTTCACGAGGGCCACGAGGTTCGTCTACCCGAGTACGATGGGGCGGTCTTCACGCTCAAGAAGACCCACTTGACCCAGAGCAAGCCGAAGCTCGACGTCTACTACATGGACGCGGAATGCAGGGCGCAGAAGAGGAAGAAGCAGAAGAAGTGTCGGCAGACGCTCAAGCTCAAGTTCGGAATGGAGACCCACTCGGACCCGACCTCGAACGCACTCCTCGCCGCCCTCGGCTACAACAACGACATCTCCGTCCATGCCAAGAACATCAAGCTCTACCTGGGTGACATCACCCTGGACGAGCTGGAGAGCGATTGGGCCGGCTACTTCGACCACCAACGCCTCCACACCTTCATTCCCCTGCACACGGTCCGCAAGGAGGGAGCCGAGGGGCACGGCTTCGACGAAGGCGGCGAGTACATCGTCTTTCACGAAGCAGCCGTCGAATTCAAGCCCGACTATCTGGAGCGCATCGGCTTCTTCCCCTTCAGCTGGGGCATGGCCCAGACCTCTCGCGAGGCACGCGGCCTCTTCCTCTTCAATGCCTGGATCGGCAACGCCGACATGAAGGACGAGGAGAACAACAAGCTGATCCTGCGGCGAATGGAGGGCGGCAGTCTACAGATGATGCTGGTCCAGCAGGACATCGGTCACTCCATGGGCAAGGTGCTGCCCGAGCGTCCGGACTCCTTCGGCTGGGACCTCGTCGAACAGGGCTGGTTTTCGAAGCTCTTCGGCCGGATGAATCGAACGATCGAGCTCAACTACACCGACCTCCAGAACACCGGGCTCCAGTACACGGCGACGTTTTCGGATGCGAAGTGGATGGCACGCAAGATCTCCCAGCTGACGCGGCCCCAGATCGAGGCGGCCGTCGGCATGGGGGACTGGCCCGGCGGCATCCCCCAACTCTACGTCGAGAAGCTGATCAACCGTCGCAACCAGATGGTCGAGGCATTCAGGCTGGCGGACGAGATCGCGATGATGGTCGTGGATCGCAACATCACGACCGAAGACGGCACGGTGGCCGAAGGCGAGCTCACCCAGAGCGAATTCGACGAATCGCCGATCCAATTCGATCATGAGTGGGATGCCCTGCTCTTTCCGATCTTTCGCTTTCTGGCCGACCGGGTCAAGCAGGCCATCCA
>CBDUYG010000637.1:0-2723 GCA_965371385.1 uncultured Myxococcales bacterium
TTCCAGCGAAAGAGGGGTAGCCCGAAGCGGCCGAGAAGCTTCGAGCCTTCGAAGTGGGCGAACCGTGTCGACACCCCCGCTTCTTCTTCGATCGCCGCCATCCCGATGTCGGAGAAGGGCGATTGCATCAGGCAGAAGCCGAAGCGAAGCTCGACGTCGTAGTTGAGCCGAGCGCCGAAGGCGGTCCGTACCGCGACCTCGAGGCGCTCCTCCGCTTCGCGCACGACCCGCACCGATTCCACTCCCAGCTCGAACTGGGGAGTTCCGTTGACGAGATCTCCCGTGAGGCCCCAGACCTTCTCGATCGGCGCCTCGATGACCCACTCGGCGAGTGCCACATGGGGGAGCCCCGCCGCGAGGATGCGCAAGCGTCGCACCGGGTCCAGCTCGGCCTCGGGCCAGTCCCGCGTCATCGTTCTCGTCATGACGACCACCTCTTCTGAAACGCGCTGCGCGCGCGGTGCAAGCGCGATTTCGCGGTGCCTCGAGCCACCTCGAGATGTGCCGCCGCTTCCTCTTCACTGAGTCCCTCGAGATCGCGAAGCACGAGGATCGCTCGCTTCTCGGGGCTCAAGCTCTCGAGCACCGAGCGGACGTCGGCGGCGAGGCTCGGGTCGCCGGCAGCCGGAACCTCTCGTTGCGTCGTGAGCTGGTGCGCACGTCGTTCGCGCTGGGCGTGGCGTATGGCTTCCCGGGTCGCGATACGGCGCACCCAGCCGCGCAGCGCTGTGGGATCGCGCAGGCTGCGCAGACCCTGGAATACCTGGATCATCGCTTCCTGGGCCGCGTCGGGCCCGGCATCGAGGGCGATCGACCCACAGATACGCCCGACCCACGGCGCGAGAGCGTCGAGCATCTGCGACATCGCCAGGGGCTCCCCCGCCTGAGCGGCCCGAATCAACTCAGAGTTCACCACGTCACCAGAGGGGGAGGGCATCGTCCAAAGGTTCCCTCGTCCAGAAAAAAAGTCGAGCCGGGAACCTTTCGTCCTCCCACCCACCCCTGGGTCTGAAAGCGTGGTCCGCGCGATCGCGCGCTTCGTCCATCAAGCATCAACGTAGAGCACGACCTCTGAGGAGCCAGACCATGCAGAAGGTAACCATCGTAGGCGCGGGGCTGAGCGGGTTGATCGCGGCGATCCACGTCGCGGAGGGAGGCGGGCGGGTCGAGCTCCATGAAGCCGGCTCGAAGCTCGGGGGAAGAGGCCGGACGGACGGTTCGCTCCATCGGGTGAACTACGGATGCCACGCCCTCTATCGCAGGGGCGCGTTCGGTCAGTGGCTGATCGAGAACGACCTGCTTCCCGCAGTCCATTATCCCAGCCTCACGGGCTTGCGGATCCTTCGGGAGAAGCGGGTCCGACGCATGGTCGCCGGGCTCTTCCGCGTGATGGGGAGCGGGAAGCGCGAGGCGCCGATCGACGAGAGCTATCGGAGCTGGGCGACTCGTGAGTTCGACGCCGACTTCGCCAGGCTCGCCATCGGTTTCGCGTCGCTTCCCACCTATCACCCCGACCCGGGAGCTCTCTCCGCAGCATTCGTGCAGGAGCGCATTGCGAGATCCTCCGAGTGGCGACCCGTGTGGTACATCGACGGCGGCTGGATCAGCCTCGTCGAGAAGCTCGCCGCTCGCGCGGAAGAGCTCGGTGTCGAGATCGTGACCCGCTCCAAGCTGGCTTCGCTTCCCGAGGGACCCTGCATCGTGGCGACCGATCTCGCGACCGCTGCGACGCTGCTCGGCGAGCCCGACCTCGATTGGCCAAGCCCCGACAATGCCCTCTTCGATGTCGCCCTTCGCAAGCGGCGGGGAGACCCGACGGCGGTCCTCGATGTCGACGACCACGCCTACATCTCCAGCTTCTCGGCGGGTGATGCCTCGATCGCTCCGGAGGGTGAGTCCCTGCTGCAGGGAGTGACGGGAATCCGCGAGGGAGAATCGCCGGAGGACGCACGTGAGCGGATCTACTTCATGCTCGACGCCGGATTCAAGAGCTGGCGCGATCGAGTGGTCTGGAAACGAAAGGGCGTGACCCATGCGGCCGTCGGTCCCGCCGATCCGCCGGGTGCGACCTGGCGAGACCGACCGGCCATCGATCGGGGTCGCGGTCGCTGGCTGATCGGAGACCGCGTCGCCGCTCCGGGAGTCCTGGCCGAGACGTGCTTCGAGAGCGCACGAATCGGCGCAGGGTTGGCGCTCGCCAAGCTGAGGTAGTCCGCATCGATACGGATCGATCGAGCGTGCTCGGGCTCCTTCCCGGCCTCACCGACTTCGCATGAGCGGACCGGCTCTACCGATGGGCGAGGTCCTCAGTCGTTCGCCCAGCGAGTTTCCCTTTGCTGAGCTGGCCGTTCATCGCCAGGAAATCCCCACCACTGGAGGGTGAGATGGCAAAAAAGCAGAGCAGGAACGGAGGGGGGGCGAGTATGAAATTCCACCGCAGGGAACTCATCCAGGAGTGTATGATGGGGCCTCATGAGATCAGGAGGAATACCCATGCGAATCAGCATCATCGACCTCGTTCTCGCCGCAGCGCTCCTCTTCGCCGCGTCGCCCGCGCTGGCCGATGAAACGTGTATGTCACCCTACATGGCCAAGATCACGGGTCAGGAGGATTTCATCTACGTCTGGACCCTGGGCGACGAAGCAGTGGGGGACGGGCAGGACAAGCTGGTGACGATCGACGTCCGCCCCACCTCGAAGACCTATGGGACGGTGACCCACTC
>CBDUYG010000638.1:0-2722 GCA_965371385.1 uncultured Myxococcales bacterium
TGCCCGGATGCCCGGATGCCCGGATGCCCGGATGCCCGACGCGAGTGAGCGACTCGATGATTTCTCGATCGACTGAGAACGATCGACACGAGGAAGAAACGCGATGTTGGGAACCGAAAAACTCAGGATCGCCGTCCCGTCGAAGGGGCGGCTTCGTGACTCGGCCATCGATCTCCTTCAGGGCGCGGGCTTGCGCTTCCGGGTCTCGGGCCGGCGGCTCTTTTCGATCTGCAGTGATACCGGGACTCGCATCATCTTTTCGAACGTTCAGGACATCCCGGTGCTGGTGGCGGAAGGTGTCGTGGATCTCGGTATCACCGGAAGCGATCAGGTCATGGAGAAGGGCGTCACGCTGGTCGAGCATCATCGGCTGGGTTTCGGATGTTGCCGCGTATCGGTCGCGGCCCACAAGGACTCGCCCTTCGGCAGCCCCCAGGATCTCGCCGGCAAGGTGGTCGGCTCGAGCTTCGCGAATCTCGCTCGGGACTATTTCGAACGAGAGGGCGTCGAGGACGTGCACGTGCTCTCGATCGAGGGCGCGGTCGAGGTGATGGTTCTCCTGGGCCTGGTCGATGCGATCGTCGAGATCGTCGAGACGGGCAACAGCCTGGTGGAAAACGATCTCGTCGAGCTCTGGCCCGTGGTCTCGGCCGAGGCCGTGCTGGTCGGCAACGCCGAGCCGCGGGACGCCGAGGCGCGTGATCTCCTGCTGCGTCGCCTGGAAGGAGTGCTCGCGGCGCGGCGCTACTCTCTCGTCGAGTACAACTGCCCGGCCGAGAGGCTGGAGGAGGCGACGCGCATCACTCCGGGCTTCTCGTCTCCCACCGTGACCGCGCTCCAGGATCCGAAGTGGTGCGCGGTGCGTGTGCTGGTGGAGCGGCAACGCATCCACCAGGTGATGGACGAACTCGAGCGGCTCGGTTGCGCGGCGATCCTCGAGTCCGAGCTGCGGCATACGCGGCTCTGAGTGATCAGCAAAGCGGGACGCGGTAGGGTTGGCCTGATCAGCGCCGTGTGGTCGCGGGATCGAACACATCTCGAGGGGAAGATCCAGGAGATTTGAAATGACCGAGCCCACGGCTCATGCGAGCGGCGAAAGGGCCCTCCCGACCTCGCCCGTGAGGGGGGCCTTCGGAGGGCTCTCGCTCCTCTTCGAATCCCTGGGCATGCTCTTCCGGTCGCGCTCGCTCTGGGGCCTGGCGACGATCCCGATGCTCTTCTCCCTGGTCGCTGTACTGGGTGTGGCGGGGCTGATCTTCGAGTTCGCCGAGCCCGTCATGGTGTTCCTGACCAGCTGGATGCCCGAGCTCGAAGTCGGGGCCTGGTATACCTGGATCTGGCTCGGTCCCGCGAAGCTCGTCCTGGCAACGCTGGGGTTTCTTCTCTTCGCGATCTTCTCCGGTCTGTCCCTGCTGCTCGCCTTCCTGCTCGCCAATGTGCTCTCGGCCCCCTTCCTGGACGCCCTCTCGAAGCGCGTCGAATCGATCGAGACCGGCGGAGTCTACGACCCGGGAGATACGGGCTGGAGCGCGATCGTGGGCGAGGCCCGGCGCACGATGGCGAACGAGTTCCAGCGCCTGATCTTCTTCCTCGGGGTGTGGCTCGTGCTGGTGCTCGGGGGCGTCGTGATTCCAGGGGGACAGCTGGTCGCGCCGCCCCTGCTGGTGGTCTTCACCGCGATCTTCCTGCCCCTCGACTACGCGGGCTACGCGCTGGATCGGCGGCAGGTCCCCTTCGCGTCCCGGCGTCGCTGGGTGAGCCGCCACCTGCCGACAATGGCGGGGTTCGGGGTCGCTGCGGTCGTCGTGTCCCTGATCCCGGGGCTCAACTTCCTGCTGCTTCCGACTCTCGTGGTTGCGGGTACGCTGCTCGTTCTACGCTGTCCGCTCGACTCCGATCGCGCCGCTTAGAAACTCCCAGATCGGCTTTGCGGCCAGCGCAGGCAGGCTCGCGGGCTCGGCGTCGACCCGTTCGCGTCGCTTGGGATCCGCCGCGGCCCTGAAGAGGGCTTCGCAGGGCTCCGGATCGAGGAGCTCTCCCTCACGCTTGGCCTCGACCAGCAGCAGCGGGCGAGGCGCAATCGCCGCAATCATGGCGCAGGGGTCGATCTCGGGCGGGCCGGCGCCTCCTCCAGCTCCGGCGATCGCGATCGCCCGGGGACGCGGGTCGACGCCGCAAAATGGAACTCCCAGGGTGGCGCCCACGCCGAAGCCCACGTAGCCGATCCGGCTCGAGTCGATCGCGGGGAGCGAGACCAGGGCGTCGAGCGTCCGGCTCAAGTCGTAGACCCCCTGGCGGGCGAATTCCAGCAGCAGTGCCCGCTCGCGGGATCCGATTTCCGTGTCGGGAGCGCGCCACAGATCGCCGAGAGTGTGGAGCAATCGCTCGCTGAACTTGGCGTTGGCCCTCTCCCCGTGGAGGGGCAGGTCGATGCTCGCGACCGCGCAACCCGCGCCAACCCAGGGCGCCGCGAGGTCGAGTTCGGGCGATTCCTTGTGCCGGCCCGCGCCGGGCTGGAGCAGGATGAGCGGATGCGCGCCACCGCCTGCGTCCGGTGTGAGCAGGCGGCCGCTCACCCGATCCCCCCGGCTGGTCAGCTCGAAACGGTGGCAAAGAGCGCCATCGAAGCTCTCCGGGCAGGAGCGCTCCGAGATCAAGATGCCCATCGGCTCCGACGAGTCGGGCAGGCTGAAGAGGCGTCGTGATTCCATGGGGGCAGAGC
>CBDUYG010000639.1:0-2721 GCA_965371385.1 uncultured Myxococcales bacterium
CGCGCGTCCGCTCGGTGTGAACGTCGGCGCACTCATCGGGCACGCAGCAACCCGCTTCTACGCAATGGGCGATGCCAGCGTCGAGAAGGATCGCGAGCCAACCCCGCGAGAGCTGGAAACGATGCGGGGTGCGATCAACGAGGCCATCGGTGCGGGCGCGCTCGGCTTCTCGACCTCGCGAACGCGAAGCCACGCAACGCCGGGGGGAGCACCGATACCGGGTACCTTCGCCTCCGACTCCGAGCTCTTCGCGCTTGCTGACGTTCTCGAGCGGAGGGGACGTGGAATCGTCCAGTGGGTCGCAGGATTCGGAGAAGAGGACTCGACCGAGGAGTATCCCGAGGCGCGGCGGGAGGTGGCGAGGATCGCCGAGATCCATCGACGCTCGGGACGGCCGGTGATCTTCAGCATGTTCACCCACGAGCTCGTTCCGACTCTGCACAGCAGGATCCTCGACTGGACCCATGAAGAGCGCGCCACGGGCGCCGCCATTCGTCCAATGTTCAACCCGCGAGCGGTCTTGAGCTTGATTGGATTGCACAACCGCTCGCCGATCCGCGCATCGTCGTGGAAGGCGCTCTACGAGCGGCCCTTCTGGGAGAGGCTCGAGGCACTGGAGAATGCCGAGATCCGAGCCGGACTCGCAATGGTGTCGGACCAGGCGAATCGACAGGCCGCCGCCGAGCTCCATCTCTTCGGTCCAGAGCAGTGCGAGTACGAACGTCGGCCCGAGCGAAACCTCGGCCGGGTAGCGGCGGAAAACGGAGAGACCCCGGCGGAGACCGTCGTCCGCCTCTTCCGCGAGACCAGAGGGCGGCAACTCTTCGCCGCCACCGGGAGCAACCATGATCCTCAGCACATCGAGGAGATCCTCGACCGCGGAAACCCCCTGATCGGCCTGGGTGACGCCGGTGCGCACGTTACCGCCATCTGCGATTCGAGCCTGACCACGCACCTTCTCAGCTACTGGTTTCGTGAACGCAAGAGGTTCTCCCTCGAAGAGGCCGTGCGAAGGATCACCTCCGATCCCGCAGACACCTTCGGCATCCGCGATCGCGGACGCCTGAAGCCGGGCTTCTTCGCCGACCTCAACGTCATCGCTCTGGACGACCTGAGGATGGAGGTCCCGGAGTTCGTGCACGACTTTCCATGTGGAGCGGGGCGCTGGACTCAGCTTGCCGAGGGCTACGACTTCACCCTGGTCAACGGGCAGGTCGTCATCGAGGGCGGACGGCACACAGGCAGACTCGTCGGGCAGGTCGTGCGCGGATGAGACACACTCGAATGCCGCAGCGCCCCCACACGGTCGAGGCGGTCCTACGCAAGTCCTGGATTCACACTTTTCGACTTACCGAGCCTCGTAGCCCCTCTCATTGGGGAGAAGCGAAGCATGAGGAAAACACGATCGATGCCGGATGAGAAGATCTACATGCTGAACGTCCTGTGGTTCAAGAAGGACGGAGGCGCCGAGAAATACGCCGAGTACATAGCCGCCGCGGGGCCCTTCGTAGCGGAGCTGGGCGGGAGGATGCTGGACGGCTTCGCTCCTGATCTGGCGTTGATCGGAACGTGGGATCCGGATCTCTTCTTCGTCGTCGAGTGGCCGAGCTGGGATGCGTTCACCAGTCTACCCGAGAGCGAGGGCTACAAGACGATCGCACACCTGCGCGAAGAGGCCATCGAGGACTCCCTATTGATCCGCTGCAATAGAATCCCGGGCGGCTCGACCCAGGACAGATAGCTGCGAAACGCAGCCGCCTGGCCGCTCCGAGGACGCGCCGACGAGATCATTGATATACACTATACTCTCCGCCGTACGACGCGACGGCGGAGTCGCAGGAGTGATGCATCCCGAGCCGACGATTGACTGATAGTCGGGTGCATCCAGAGGGAGCGGAGGGCGTATGTCCCAGGCGGCGAACGAGAAACTGGCGCTCAGGGCGTGGCAGGGAGTAGCGGAGGGCGAGGTACCGGCTCTACTGGAAACATGGGACGACAAGATCGTGTGGCACGCCGCAGGATCGCACCCGTGGTCGGGCCGCTTCGAAGGGATCGACGCCGTGCTGAACCACATCGCCGAAATCGGCGAGTCCTGTGACCAGTTCGACGCGCAGCTCGACGAGTTTCTGACGAGTGATCGTCGAATCGTGTACTTCTTCCGGGCCCACGTTCGTCGCGGCACTCGCAGTGCCGACGTCGACTACGTCATGTCGGCTCGTCACGAAAACGGCCGGATGACCTACATCTGGCTGGCCCCCATGGATCCCGACCCCCTCGCGGCGCTGTGGGATTGAAGCTCGCGCCGCCGGAGTCGATGCGCCGGGATGATCGGTCGAGCGCTTCGTCGTCGCAGTAGGCCAGGGGAGGGTTCCCTGCGCTGCGGCGGGATGGTCGCTTGGCTGAGCATGAGCACCGACGCCACGCGAGCCCCGGGTGCGTTTTCACCCATTCGCAGGTCCGGCAACCACTCAAGTAGCAACGGCGGCGGCCGATGTGATGCTACATGCCCATCCATCTCCTGTTCATCTCCGTGGGCATACTTGGCGCGCTCACCCTCCTGGGTCTGCGACTGCTGGTCACCGGCTGCGCTCGGCGGTCCGTTCCCGAGATCGCGCTCGCCACGTTCTTCCTCGTCGGCGGAACCCTTGCATTCGGCCTGGATCTCGCGGCGCGAGAGATGCTGTCCGACTCACTGGAGTGGCAGGCTCGGCTGAGAACCGG
>CBDUYG010000640.1:0-2719 GCA_965371385.1 uncultured Myxococcales bacterium
TGGAGGTCGAACGGGCCCGAGCTTCACGGATCCATCCAGAGAGGACCTCATGACGAAGAAACACCGGCTAATCGAAGATCGAAAGGTGCTCGTCTCGGCCGGCGTCTGGGACGTGATGAGCGCGAAGCTCGCAGAGCGAGCGGGCTTCCATACCGTCGTATTGAGCGGCTACGCGGTCAGCGCGAGCTATCTGGGCGAGCCCGACTTCGGCCTGCTGACGCAGACGGAGATCCTCGATGTTGCGCGCCGCGTCTGCCGCGCCGTCGGGATTCGCGTGATCGTGGATGGCGACACCGGCTTCGGCGGCCCACTCAATGTGATCCACATGGTGGAAGAGCTGATCCGGATGGGGGCGGCCGGGGTGATTCTCGAGGATCAGACCTGGCCCAAGCGCTGCGGGCATATGCGAGGCAAGAGCGTCGTTGCGATGGAGGAACATGTCGCGAAGATTCGCGCCGCGGCCGAAACGCGCGACCGGCTGAGGGATTCGTTCATCATCACGGCGCGCACCGATGCGCGGGGTCCCCTGGGCCTCGATGAAGCCATTCACCGAGGAATCGCGTATCACGAAGCGGGCGCGAGTGTCATCTTCGTCGAAGCCCCCGAGTCCGAGGAGGAGATGCAGCGTATCACCAGCGAGATCCCCGGTCTCAAGACCATCAACAACATCGAAGGAGGAAAGACGCCCATCCTTTCGCTCGAACGCGCGCACGAGCTGGGATTCATCAGCGTCGGCTATGTCCTGACGGGGCTCTACAGCGCCGCCAAGGCGCTCCAGCAGACCTACGAACATCTACTCGAACACGGCACCTCGCTGGGCCTCGAAGATCGCATCATGAGCTTCGACGAATTCGGCGAGGTCCTCGGCCTCGAAGACAAGTATGCGCTCGACGAGAGGTTCGGGGACGGCGATACCAACAACTGAAGTCGGCGAACGAGTAGAAATGTCACACGTCGGCGACCGCCCCGCCCTCCCCGGGACCGCGAGAGTGGATCGCCATGAGGTCGTTCAGTACCTTGACTCCTCGACGCCGCCATGCGCGGCTCCGGGAGGTTCGACGTGAGTGATGCAGCCCGGCCCGACACGCCCCCGACGGCGCCCCGCCTCGTCGCAGCACCCGCGGCATCCCAGGAGGGTGCCTACAGTGCAGCGCGGCTCACGATGGAGCCGCCGCCCCGCTATCCGGGCGCAATGGTCAATGTCACCAATCACTGCAACCTGCAGTGCAAGCACTGCTTCGTGTTTCGGAGCGGCAACCCCAATGACCCCGACGGCGAGATGAAGCCCGACGAGCTGCTCGCCGAGCTCCGGCGCCTGCGCGATCGGCACGGCATCCGCAGCATGATGTGGATGGGGGGCGAGCCCATGTTGCGCTGGCGCGTTCTCGAGCGGGGGCTCCCCCTCTTCGAGCGCAACACGATCACCACCAACGGCACCGTGCCACTCCGGGACTTCGGTTCCAACCTCACCTACGTCGTTTCTCTCGACGGCCCTCGCGAGGTGAACGACCCCGTGCGCGGCGAAGGCAGCTTCGACAAGGTGATGAAGACCATCGCGGCGATTCCCGACGGATTCCAGCCCACGGTGATGGTGCAGTGCGTCCTGCATCGGGAGAATCAACATCGTCTGGAGGAGCTGATCGACGAACTGAGGCCCACCAGGGTAGAAGGGCTGACGTTCAGCTTCTACGTACCGCGTTCGGGCGAGGTCTCGCCTCGAGCCTGGGAGACCCTCGAGGAGCGCGAGGAGGCCGTCGACATCGTCTGCGAGCTGAAGCGCCGCCACCCCGGATTCATCTGGAACTCCGCCCGCAGCCTCGAACTCTTGCGCCCGGCCACCGCCCGAATCGTCACGGATCACTGCCCGATGCAGAAGTCGATGCTGCCCCTCTACATCCAGGGCGATCACTTCACGACGCCCTTCTGCTGCTACGGAAACGACGTGGATTGCGACCGATGCGGCTCGTGGGGCGTCTTCGCAATGGCGGCCAGAACGAGCGGCCCGTGGGTCGAAGCTCTGCCCTGAGTGTGATCCATCAGGCAAGTCGGCCAACGGTGGAGCCTCGAGGCATCGCAGCGGCAGAGCCGGATCTGCCTGATCGATTCACACGAAGTGCCCGGTTTCCCTATAGTTGTGCGCTACATAATCTCGACCCGATGGAGAACTCTCGTGGAAATTCGCAACTACATGTCAAGAGACGTGATCAGTGCCAATCTGAACGACGGACTGCGTCAGACCTTCTACCGGATGCGCGAACGCGCGATCCGACATATGCCGGTGCTCGACGATGACGGTGTGCTCGTGGGCATCATCAGCGATCGTGATCTACGTCGGCCCGATTGGGTGGACGACGAGGAGAACCTCGCCCACTACTACCTCCTGGACAACAAGCACCTCGTGAAGGACACCATGACGCGCGAGCCTGTGGTCATTCGACAAGACGACAGGATCGGATCTGCTGCCGAGGTCTTCGTGAAGCGCCGATTCGGCGCGCTCCCGGTGGTGGACGGAGAGGGAAGGATGGTCGGCATGCTCTCCCCTCTCGACGTCATCCGCGCCTACCACGAGAACTCGCCCGGCTGAGGCGAAACATGCCGACGTGTCAGGGGCCGAGGACCCGCGAGGCTCGAGCTGCAGCCCGCCGATCGATCAGGGCCTCTCAGGCGTCTGATACTCGAGACCGATTCGTTCGAGGCGAACCTTGAACTCCTTCAGCAC
>CBDUYG010000641.1:0-2702 GCA_965371385.1 uncultured Myxococcales bacterium
ACCAGGGCTCCGTCCCGGCTGATGTCGTAGATGCCTCCGGAACCTGGAATCAACTCCGGGTCGTGACCCGTCGCCTCGCGAATCCGGGCCGCCAAACTGGAGGCCCTCGGCTTGTAGTTTCAGCTTGCGCAGTAGTGAATCGTGATTTTCATGCTCGTCTCTTCGGCTTCGGTCGTGACCGGCGGCAGTATAGCGCGTCGCCCTCCCCGTGGGAATCGGGACGCGGAATGTCCCTTGAGCGGGTCCAAATGGCCGCATCGCGGGGGAAGTTTCGCTAGTGTGCCCGCCCATCCACTGAGGATGCCAAACCGTCCGCTCTCATATGGAGAGCTTCGGGGCGGAGGCTATCCCCGGTCACCCCGGCGATCTGCGGTTGATTGCCGGCGTTCAAGGACGGAGAGCCGTCCCCGGTAGAAACGATCTCGGGGGCGAGGAAGAGGTACGGGAGCTGCAATGTTTCGAGAAGAGATCAAGGTGCTGGACTGCACGATTCGTGACGGGGGCCTGATCAACAACTATCAGTTCAGCGAAGACATGGTGAAGGCCTGCTATCACGCAGCATGCGAGGCCGGCGTCGATATCTTCGAGATCGGCAAGAAGCTGGCCGACAGCAGCGACTTCCCACGCGACGAGTACGGCCCCTGGAACTTCTGTGACGATGACCTCATCAAGAAGGTCTACGATTCCTATGACGGTGAGAGTCGGCCGCTGATGGCCGTGATGTTCGATGTCGGTCGAGTGGACGTCTCGACACTCCAGAAGCGCGACGACACGGCCTTCGACATGGTGCGAACCGCTTGCTACGCATCGGATGTCGACAAGGGCATCGACCTTGCGAAGCGCAGCAAGGATCTCGGCTACGAGACGACGATCAACATCATGGCGCCTTCGGTTGCGATCGAGACCGAGCTGATCGAGGGACTCGAAGCGGTCAACGGCGCCGCAGAGGTCGATTACCTCTATCTCGTGGACAGCTTCGGCGCCTTCTACTCCGAGCAGGTGAGCGCCTATATCGAGCTCTACAAGAAGTACGCTCCCGACAAGGAGCTGGGATTCCACGCTCACAACAACCAGCAGCTCGCCTTCTCGAACACCCAGCAGGCGATCATCGATGGTGTCAATCTGCTCGATGCGACGGTGAACGGAATCGGACGCGGAGCCGGCAACTGCAACCTCGAGCTGCTGCTCAACTTCCTGAAGAACCCGAAGTTCTCGGTGATGCCCGTCTACAAGGTGATCCAGGAGGTCTTCATCGACCTGCGCGATGAGATCGAGTGGGGCTACAACGACATCTATGGCATCAGCGGCAGCCTCAATCAGCATCCCCGCGCCGCGATGAAGCGACGTGCCGACGCCGCGATCCGAGACAATTGCTACGACTTCCTGCTCGATTGCAAGGATCCCGACTGAGGCCGGGTCGAGAGCCTGGAGTCCGGCCCTTTTCGGCAAGTCGTCTGCGAATCAGCCGGGTGGGTGCCGTGAGCCGCCTCTGATCATCGCAGCCGGTGAAGGCACGGGCTCGATTGCTCTTCGGTTCTCTCCCGCGCGCGCATCGCACCTTACTCGTTCGTTGCCCGAAAGGGCGAAGCCGGAAGCCCCTCTCGATTCATGAGGTTGGGTGTGGCCGAGTTGGACCATCCCATGCGAACCGACAGAGGCTCCGCAACGCCGGCGCTGTCGACGACCAGGTCGTTGCCCCGGATTCTCGCGCGCGCCGGGTGGAACACGCCGTCCGCTCCGGCGAGCTCGAAATCGCTGGGCGCCTGCTCATCGGAGGTCGCAAGGCCCGAGCCCGTGTCTCCGAAGCGGAGGATTGCTCGTGATCCCTCGATTCGCATCGAGACGAAGGTCGGACCCGAGTAGACGAGATCCTCACGCCCGTACGTCTTCGCGAGAGCAAGGAGGGCCAGGCGCTCTGCGACCGGCCGCTTGTCCGGCGGGTGAACCAGATCAGGATCCACGACATCGGTGATGACGACCATGCCGGTATTCGCGACCGTCAGAGCCTTTCGCTGCTCTTCGCGCAGATTCGAGAGGGAGCTCTTGCGATGAGCGTATGGAGGAATCTGAACGAAATAGAAGGGGAGCTCCCCCTGCTGCCAGACCGATCGCCAGCCGGCGATCAAGCCCCGCATCTTCAAACCATAGTGCTCGGAGCGTCGAACATCGTCTTCCCCCTGATACCAGAGGATGCCTCGTATCGCATAGGGGACGAGCGGCTGGATGAATCGCCGATAGAGCGACGACGAATCGCGGTCCGCGATCAGCGGTGCCGGAGGCGGGGGAGGGAGGGGCTGACCGGCTGCGAGCGTGCCCTCGGTCTCAGCGATCCAGCCCACGACCTGCTCGCGAAAAAGCCGGATCTGCGACTGGTCCCGGTCGCGCCGCATCTCTTTCAGGGCCCTGAGCTCGGGGATGGCTGCAAAACCCTCGTCGTTGATCCAGCTGTCGATGCGGGATCGAGGTCTGGAGCGGTGGATCAGGCCGATGGGGACGTCCAGCTCTTTGCGAAGCCGCTTCGCGAACCAGTAGGCCACAGCCGAGAAGCGGGCTGCGCTCTTGGGACTGGCAGGGCTCCAGTCGGATGGGGAGGGACCCTCGCGCGGGTCGTGAGCCAGACTCCGGATCGGGGACTGGAAGAGCCGAAGCTGGGGATCATGCGCGCGCGCGGCTTCCCCTGGGCCTCCGGTCGCGGCCTTCAG
>CBDUYG010000642.1:0-2699 GCA_965371385.1 uncultured Myxococcales bacterium
CGCTTTCCCGGCTGACCGAATGGAGGCTGCGTCAACGCGCCGCCATGCGATACACCCAGACCTCGTCGAGGGTCCTGGGGTCGCGCGCCCAGGAGTTCTTGATCCACTCGACTGCAAATGCCTGCATCTCTGATTCATCGGTCACGCGTTGGGCACGGAGCTCGTAGACGTCGCCCTTGATGCGCAAGCGCACCAGGGGGTTCGCTTCGATGTTCTCCACCCACTGCGATTTGTTGTCGCCGGCCGAGACGTAGAGGTCGTCGCCGACGATCGCGCAAGCGATGTTGACCGAGTACGGGTCCTCGGGGCGGCTCTCGAGCTGGATCGTTCCCGCATCGCGTGCGAACTCGAAGCTCTGGGGCACGGGCTCTACGGGGCCGTCGAGCGCACCACCGGGGAAGACGGCGATCGGTCCCCCACAGGCCCAGAGCAGGAGAGTCCCGAGGGCCACGAACGATCTCAGTGAATTCATGTCCGGATTGTGCCAGCTCCGGGCGAGTCGCGCGAGCGGCTCGCTCAGGTGTTCGCCTCGAAGTCGGCGACCAGCCCTTCCATCGTGACATCGATCACGAGCTTCAGATCCTCGTCGAGAATCTCATAGAGGAGCCCGTCGCCGGAGTGACTGCCGAAGAACGCGATTCCGCCCGTCGGTCCTCCACACTCGAGGTGGGGCAGGGCGTCGCCCACCGTCAGCGCGTAGTCGCCGGCTTTTCTCACCTTGAGGTCACCGCGCGATCCGTCCGGATGGAGATCCCACAGGTGCTGCTCGCCCTCGAGCACGAGAACGGTCGTGGTCGCGGTGTGACGATGGATCGGGCAGTGACCGCCGTCGCCCTCCCAGCGCACGAGCATGTCGAGAGTACCGGCCGCCAGGTCATAGCCGAGGATGGTGTAGTCGTGGTGAACCTTGTAGGAGAGTTCGGGCTCGCCGGTCACCTTTCGCCATTGGTGTCGACTGGGATCGAAGTAGCTCTGGGCCATTACGGGGACCTCCTGGGTTGGATCATCGATTACATCGTGCGGGATCGTGCAGGATCGGGTGCCGGATCTCGATCGTAAGGCGATGCGGGCCAGGAGCCTGACCCAAGACTGTGAGTCGGTCTCGTAAGAACGAATTTGCTTGGGTTTCAAGCTCCATAATCGACCAATTTCGAAGGCTTGGGTCAGGACTCCTAGTCCAGCTCGAGCCCCCTCAGCTCACCGTCCGCTCTCCAGCCCTCGAGGATCTCTACGAACTCAGTGGGCCCGCCGAAGTAGAAGAAGTTCTGACGCGCCTCCTTGCTGGGCTTTCCTTCGTTGTTGTAATAGCCCGGGGTGCACTGCTCCGCGAAGTCGGAGCGGTCCTCGGCGAGATCGAGGACGCTCTCGACCCACCGGGTCTCGGCCTCTTCCGAGACCTCGAGCGACCGAATGCCCCGGCCGAGGGCCTGCTCGATGATGTAGGCGATGTGCTTTGCCTGCTCGTTGATCATGTACGGGAAGTTCACCGTCAGGCCCGACTGGGCGATGCTCATCATGAAGCTGTTGGGAAAGCCGTGGATCAACATGCCGTGGAGTGTGGTGACGCCCTGCGACCATTTCTCGGAGAGGGTCGCGCCATCTCGTCCGACGAGCTGATAACCCGCTCGGCGTGCGTAGTCGGTCCCCACCTCGAAGCCGGTTGCATAGATCAGGCAATCCAGCTCCACCTCCTTGCCGGCGACCACGACTCCCCTCTCGGTTATCCGCTCCACTCCCTTCCCCTGGGTATCCACGAGGGTCACGTTGGGGCGATTGAAGCTCTGGAGATACTCGTCGTGGAAACAGGGCCGCTTGCAGAACTGGCGGTAGTAGGGCTTGAGCGCCTCGGCGGTGGCGGGATCTTCGACGACGGAGTCCACGCGCTCGCGAATCTGCTCCATCTTCATGAAGTCGGCCGTCTCGATCGTCTTCGCCAGACCTTCCGGTGACAGGTCGGCGTTCTCACTCGACTCCATCACGAAGAGCAGCTTGCGGATGATGTCCGTCCAGCCGTCGTTCACCAGATCTTCTTCCTGGTAGCCCCCTGCGGTGAGGATCTGGAAGTTGTCCATCCGCTTCTGATGCCAGCCGGGCTCCAGGCTGCCGGCCCATTCGGGATCCGTCGGCCGATTGTCCCTCACGCCGATGGACGAGGGAGTGCGCTGGAATACATAGAGGTGCTCCGCACTCTCTGCGAGGTGGGGAACGCATTGAACCGCCGTTGCGCCGGTGCCGATGATTCCGACGCGCTTGTCTCGCAGTCCCGTCAGGTTGCCGCTCGAGTCGCCGCCCGTGTACCCGTAATCCCAGCGGCTGGTGTGGAAGACGTGGCCCGCGAAGGTCTCCACTCCGGGGATGCCGGGGAGCTTGGGCCTCTGGAGGAATCCGTTCGCCAGACAGATGAATCGGGCCTTGATCGCATCGCCGCGATCCGTCGAGATGATCCAGCGCGCAGCGTCGGCGTCCCATCGGGCATCGGTCACCTCCGTCTGGAAGCAGACATCCCGGTAGAGGTCGAACTTCTCGGCGATCGCCTTGCAGTGCGCAAAGATCTCCGGCCCGCGGCTGTACTTCTCCTTGGGGATGTAATCGAGCTCCTCGAGGAGCGGCAGGTAGACGTAGGATTCGATGTCGCACGCCGCGCCCGGGTAGCGATTCCAGTACCAGGTGCCGCCGAAGTCTCCGCCCTTCTCGATCAA
>CBDUYG010000643.1:0-2692 GCA_965371385.1 uncultured Myxococcales bacterium
GAATCGATCGGCTGGAAGCTCGGGGCTCCGGAGATCGCCAGCGACGCAGCCCAGCTTCAGGAGCTGCAGAGTGAACGCGAAGCCGTCCAGACCGTCATCAACGACCTCTACGGCGAGTGGGAGAAGCTTTCCGACGAGCTTTCGGCTTTGACGGACGGCCTCGACTGAGTTTTTCGCGCCGGGCGTTCCTTCGCTGGGCTCCCTCGCCGGGCGAGCCCTGCCCCGTGATCAGGCTCATGCGGATGCGCGCTCGAATCGGATCGACGTCGTCAATGTGGACCCGGATCGCATCTCCCAGGCGAAAACGCTGCCCGGAGCGTCGCCCGCTGAGCATGTGGAGCCGCTCGTCGAAGACCAGATCCTCGCCGAGCCCGCTGATGTGCACCAGCCCATCGACGTGCACGGCGTCGAGCGTCACGAAGGCGCCGTGAATCGAAACGCCGCTGATGGTTCCGTCGAACTCTTCACCCACGTGGCGCGCCATGTAGGCGCACTTCTTGAGGTCGACGATCTCGCGCTCCGCCTCGACGGCGAGCCGCTCGCGATCCGAGACACGGGCCGCCACACCGCGCAGTGACTCGCTCGACTGCAGCTCTCGTTTTTCGCTCGCACTGCGCGAGGGATCGCCGCCGCTCAGCCACTCCTTGAGGCACCGGTGCACCACGAGATCCGCATAGCGACGGATGGGCGACGTGAAGTGCAGATACGATTCGAATCCGAGGGCGAAGTGGCCGAGATCCTCGGGCGCATAGCGGGCCTTGCGCATCGAGCGCAGGGCAACCATGTTGACCAGGGAGTCTTCGGCATGTCCGGCGACCCGGCGCAGGGCCGCGTTGAGTTCCTGGGGTGAAAGATCCCGCTGACCTCGGGCTACCACTCTCGATCCGCCCTTGCCGGCCCTTACCTTGTCTGCCCTCTTTTCGAGTCTCTGATCCAGCTTCTCGCCCGGTGCGGGATCCAGTGCGGGATCCAGCGTCTTCCGCCCCGCCGCCTTCCCGAGCAGATCGAAGGAATCGAGCAGCTCCGTCAGCGCCTCGAGCCTGCCGGGATCCGGCGATTCATGGATTCGGTAGAGACACGAGAGGCCCGCGCGCCCCAATAGCTTCGCCACCTCGCGATTTGCGGCCAGCATCGACTCTTCGACGGCACGGTGCGCGAAGGTCCGCTCGGCTTCGACGATCGCCTCGGGCCGCCCTTCCGCGTCGAGGATCACGCGGCTCTCCCGCACATCGAAGTCGATCGAGCCCTCTTCGAAGCGGCGTCGCGACAGGCTGCGAGCGCAGGCCGCAATGCCGAGCAGCTGATCCTCTACATCCCCGCTCAGCTCGACCCGTGCCGCCGAGTCCGTCTCCCGCTCCGGCTCCATCACCGCCGCCGCCTCGGAGTAGCTGAGGCGCGCCCGGCTACGAATCACCGCGGGGTAGAAGCTGCGCCGGGCAATCCTCCCCTCTGCCGAGACGATCATCTCGACCACCATCGCAAAACGATCGCGATCAGGACGTAGGGAGCAGAGATCCCCGGAGATCCGCTCGGGCAGCATCGGGATCACCCGTCCGGGAAAGTAGACACTGTTGCCGCGCTGCAGAGCCTCGCGATCGAGGGCCGACTCCTCCGCCACGTAGTGCGCCACATCCGCGATCGCCACCCAGAGGCGGATGGCATCGTCGTCGCCGTCCAGTCGCTCGATGCAGAGGGCATCGTCGTGATCCTTCGCGTCGCCGGGGTCGATCGTGAGAAAGCAGTGATCGCGCAGGTCGACACGGCGGGCGACCTCCAGCGGGTCGAGCGACTCCTCGAGGGCGTCCGCCTCGGCGAGCACCGCATCTTCGAATTTCAATGGCAGGCGATGGCGCCACGAGACGGCACGGAAGTCGGCCTCGGCGTCCCCCGGCCTGCCCAGACGCTCGATGATGCGACCGCGCGGATCCGCAGAGCTCTCCTTGCCACTCGTTCGCGAAGACTTCGGGACGACCACCACCACTTCGCCGTCACGTGCGCCGCCGCGATCCCCTCCGGCCACCCGAATCCGCCAGCGCTCGGAGTCGCGATAGGGAAAGACCGAGCCCCCTCCGCGCGCCGAGAAGATCCCCACCCAATGATCCCGCTCGCCTCCGACACGCCGCACGACCTCGGCACGCCCGAGGGATTCCGATGCTGGAGAAAGCAGGACGCGCGACCCGGGCTCGATGGCGAATTCGGAGCGAACCTCCCACTCCTCACCGTCGTCACCGTGGGCTCGGCCATCCCAGACCGAGCCATCCCGGGACCTCGCCTCCGAGACCAGGCCCTCGATCAGACCATCGCTACGGGCGGCGCGGTAGCCCTCCGGTGTGCGCTCCAGCTTGCGGGCATCGACCATCTCCCGCAGCAGCCCCCTGAGCTGCCTCCGGGCCGACCTGGCCCCTTCTCCCCGGGCCGCCCCCAGGCGGCGGAGAATCGCCTTGAGGGGCATCGCCGGCCGCTCCCGCCCCCGCAGAACCGCCAGCACCTGATCCGCTTCGATGTCCATCCCCCTCCCGCGCAGCCCACCCGAATCTCCCTGGGCGCGATTCCCGAGCCCATTCGTTGACGTAGCTGCGCCGGGATCCTAGCCTCCGCCCTCGTTGCCCGGGTGGCGAAATTGGTAGACGCGCTAGGTTCAGGACCTAGTGTTCGCAAGGACGTGCTGGTTCGACTCCAGTCCCGGGCACCA
>CBDUYG010000644.1:0-2688 GCA_965371385.1 uncultured Myxococcales bacterium
TTTCGGGCGCCGCTCGGCGGTGCGCTCACGGCGGTCGAAGTGCTCTACAAAGAAGATCTCGAGACCGACGCGCTGGCGCCCGCGATCCTCTCATCCGTCACCGCCTACACGCTCTTCTGTTCGGTGAATGGATTCAACCACGTCTTCGCATATGACGGAGAATCATTCCATACGCCGGTGCAGCTCCTCTTCTACGCCGTGCTCGGCCTGGTCTGCTCGGCGGCCGGCTACCTGTACGTGCGCTTTCTGCATGGGTCGAAGCGGCTCTTCTTCGACCGATTGCCGCTCAACAAGTACCTCATCCCGCCGATCGGAGGCTTGTTGGTGGGGATCGTCGGCCTCGCCTATCCCCAGGTGATGGGCCAGGGCTTCGGCTACATGCAGCAGCTGATATCCCACCAACGGGTCGACGGGATCGAAACGACCATCACGTTCCTGGCCACGCTGGCCGTGCTCAAGATCGCCACGACGTCATTCACGATCTCATCGGGAGGATCCGGCGGCGTCTTTGCTCCCAGCCTCTTCATTGGTGCCATGCTCGGCGGGTGTGTCGGAATGCTCAGTCAACAGTTCTTTCCCGAGCTCGTGCCCGACGTGACGCCCTTTGTGGTGGTCGGCATGGGGGCGTTCTTCGCCGGAGTCGCCAATGCACCGATCGCATCCCTGATGATGGTCTGCGAGCTGACGGGCGCCTACGAGCTGCTGCCTCCGCTGATGGTCGTGGCCATGATCGCGCTCGTGACCTCGAGGCGTTGGTCGATCTACACCACGCAGGTGGACGACAAGTTTTCCACCAAGGCGCATCTCTGGGAGATGAATCCCAGCTTCCTGAAGCGCGTGACCATCGGCGATGCGGTGCGTGGGGTCTACGATCGCTCGGCCATCATCTCGTCCAACCTACCGCTGGCGAAGATCGAAGCTCTCTCGCGCGAGACCGGCGAGGGAGATCTGCTCTTGCAGAACGATCGGGGTGAGCTCGCGGGCCTCTTGTCGCTCAACGAGCTCGGAGATCGAGAAGACCTCGAGCATCTGGGCTCGTTGGTGCTGGCCGATGACCTCGTCAACCGGCGCACCGTATTCTTGAGCCCCGATGACAGCTTGATTCGGGCCCTCGAGTTCTTCGGCGAAGGCGAGTTCGACAAGCTTCCGATCGTCGAGGCCGCCGAGGTCGGGAATCGGCTGCTCGGGCACGTCTGCTACCGGGACATCATCGGCTTCTATCAGCGGGAGCACAATTCGCCGGAGGCCCAGTCAATGGTTGCCGCGGGCGGCCCGCCCTCCACTCCCCAAGTCTGAGTCTCCAGCGGGAAACCGTGCAGGCTGCCGCTGAAAAGCATGGGCTGGAAGAATCATCGCAGGCCACACTGGCGCAGCCGCTCGTACGCTACCTCTCGCATGTCCCCTCGGATTCCGAAGGCTCCATCGACCCACTTGGTCCCATCGAAGCCGTAGAATCGTGTCATCGAGAGCTGTAGCCGACCTCCGTCGAAGGTCTGCTCGAGTCCGAGCCAATCTTCACACGGGATGCTCTGGATCTCCTCGGCTGAATCGAAGTCGTCCGAACGATTATGGTCGTAGTGCGAGAGCAGATACCGTCGAGCGTTCTGATGCCAGTTGTGGTTGGCTCGCAGCTCTTCCGGGCTGGGCTCGGACCCGCCCGCGTCGGCCCCCGTTGGTCGCGGCGGCGGGGGCGCGCTCGCCGCCGGCTGCTGCGGGCGAGACTCGCGCGCGTCTTCGTTCGGCCCCGTCGATTCGGGCAGGAGATCGGCCCGCAGGGTGATGGTCTGCGCCGGCGGCAGACTCACGCTGCCCGTCCACACCGCATAGCCTGATTTCGCGACGCGGACCTCGTGCTCACCCGCCGCCAGGGGATGCTCGTCGGCACTGGTCGTACCGAGGGGCTGGCCGTCGATCTCGAGGCGATCTCCGCTCACGTTCGAACGCACGACGAGCCAGGCCTGATCAGCGCAATTGTGCGCCGAGATATCCCGGCGATCACCCGAAGCGAGGTCGAAATCCTTGGACCAGGCGTCGAAGCACTTCTCGTGCTCCACCCGCACCTCGTACTGCCCGGCCGGCAGCTCGTACTCCGTGCCGTCGGCAAGCCCTTCGAGCGCCACCGCCCGGGTCGCGATGTCGGCCACCACGAGGGTCGCACCCGTGAGGTTGCCCAGCACCGAGATCTTCGCCAGCGCCTCGGCCTGCTCCCCGACTGTCTCGGGCTCATCCGCCCCCTCGTCCCCAGCCTCCAGCCCCTGAGCGAGCTGCGTCTCGGCTGGATCGGCACCCGAATCGGCGCCGAGGAGATCCGCCAGGAGGCTTCCCGGAGCCAGCACGATGAATCCGACGCGAACCGCCAGGGCGAATGCCATCAGGAGCAGAAATCCGGCCCCCAGGGCCGCGGGGAGCGGAATTCGCAGGGAGGATCCGAGCGCGGGCTCGAAGCTGGGCCTCAGCCGAGCGGCCCGGGATCGGGACCCGACCGCCAGATCCAGCGCGATATCCAGCTCGTGCAGCTCGGCCCGACAGGCCGCCACCTCGGCGTTGGAGTAGCTCTGCTCGAGACGGCGCTCGAGATGGGCACGCAGGCGCCAGTAGGCGGCCTGGAGCTGACTCTCGCCCGCGGGCTCGGAGACGCCGAAGATGCGAAGGGCTGTGCTGCGATCCATCCAATTCTCGTATCGCCGG
>CBDUYG010000645.1:0-2685 GCA_965371385.1 uncultured Myxococcales bacterium
TAGTCGATCGTAATCGAGGCCGTCATCCCGGGGCTGCCCGAAAAGATGCAGGCCATTCCGAGAGCCTCATCGAAGACCGCCGCCACGAAGCCGCCGTGAGCACAGCCCGGTGCACCCTCGAATGCGCGCCCGAAGTTCACCGAGCCCGTGACCAGCTTCGAATCGGGGTTGGGGTCGAGTTCGAGGGGAGGGGCGAGGGGGTTGGCGACGCCCACCAGGGGGCTGCGGTCGCGGAAGACCTCCATCCCGCCGGCCAGGGACATCTCGGCCACACCCGGCGGATTCAGCATCCGCGGCTGATCCGAGAAGCGAGCGGCGCTGGCCTCGACCTGGGCGGCAATCGCGAGTAACTCCTCCTCGGGGGCGTCGGTGGCACACAGACAGTGGGTCAGCTTGCGCACCGCCTCGGCGAGCTTGCGCTTCGCGGGCCAGGTGCCCGGTGATTCCTCGATCTTCTCGCGCTCGATCCGGATGTGCTCGAAGACCGATTCGCTCTCTTCGCTCATGACGGCTCTTCCTTCCGTTGCGGGCGCGCGCTCCACCGGTTCGATTTCCGCTCACACCGCGGCTCTTCGCCTCCCCCGGATGAATTCAAGCGAAGGCGGCCTTGCTGTGATGGATCAGCTGCATGAACTCCGAGCGCGTCTTGGAGTCGCTGGAAAAGGCTCCCCGCAGCGAGCTGGTGATCGCGAAGGAATTCTCCTTCTCGACGCCGCGCATCATCATGCACAGATGCTTGGCCTCGACCACGACCCCCACCCCCTTGGGCTCGAGCACGCGCTCGAGGGTCTCGGCCACCTGGGTGGTGAAGCGCTCCTGGACCTGCAGGCGGCGGGAGAACATGTCGACGAGGCGCGGAATCTTCGAGAGCCCCACGACCTTGCCGTTCGGGATGTAGGCCACGTGGGCCCGGCCGAAGAAAGGCACCATGTGGTGCTCGCAGAGGCTGTAGAAGTCGATGTCCCGGACGACGACCATCTCGTCGTAGTCGACCTCGAAGAGGGCGTTGTTGAGGATCTCGACGGGATCCTGCTGATAGCCCTGGGTGAGGAAGCGCATCGCCTTGGCGACGCGCTGAGGGGTCTTGAGGAGTCCGTCGCGGGCCGGGTCTTCGCCGATCTCCTTCAGGACCTGGCTCACCAGACCCATCATCGGATCGTGCTCGTCGCTCATGTCATTTCTCCATACTCGAAAATGTTGCGGGGCGTCTCGGTCAGGCGGACGCGAACCAGACGGGCTCCGGTGCGGCGCTCCACCTCGGGCGAGAGATCCTCGAAAGCCACCCGGGCGAAATTCTCCGTCGTCGGGACGAGCGCGGCGAAGCCTTCGGTGTCGTTCAGGTTGTGGTGCGAATAGGGGCCGGCAATCGCCTCCTGGAAGGCATCGTCGAGGAGCTCGAGATCCACGATCCTACCCGTCTTCGGGTCGATCGGGCCGCTCACCGTCACCTCGAACTCATAGTTGTGGCCGTGCCCGTTCGGGTTCGAGCATTTGCCGAAGATGCTTTTGTTGTCGACCATCGAGAGCTTCGGATTCGCCAGCACGTGGGCGGCTGCGAGCCGGTAGCGCCGGGTGATCTGGATCATGCCGGCTCTCCGATCTCATCACCGACCGCGTCCCCGATCACATCCCCGATCACATCGACGTAGAGATCCGCATCCTGGTAGAGGCGCAGCCGGTCGAACATTCCCTCGGGCAGCGCAGCGACGACGAACTCATGGATCACGCAGGCCAGATTCTCGGGGGTAGGAGGGACATCCGCGAAGTAGGGGGTATCGCGGTTGAGGTCACGGTGGTCGAAGCGAGCCATCACCTCGTCCTGGAGGATCTGCTTCAGATCAGTCAGGTTGATCACCATGCCGGTCATCGGATCGGGCTCCCCGCACACGCTGACCTCGAGCCGATAGTTGTGGCCGTGCTGGGCGGCGGCCAGGCCGAAGAGCTCGAGATTCTCGTCATCGGAGAGTCCCTTCGCGCGATAGCGCAGGGAGGCCGAGAATTCGATCGCACGAGTCACCCGCACCAATGGGCTAACTCCTTGATTTGCAAGAGAAGAAGGGGCGAGCTTAGCCGGGGCTGGGGAGCCCGCCAAGCGGAGCACGGGTGGATTCATGCAATGCGAACACGTTCGAATTGGAGACCATCGATCGTGCCGGTGCCGGGCTCGAAAATGAAGGTCGACTCGATGAAGTCCTGCTAGTACGTCCGCAACAGGCCCCGCACCACCCCCCGGATCGTGACCGACTCGGCAGGGACCACGATCGGCTCCATCTTTTCGTTGGCGGGCACGAGCTTCACCTGGCGGCCGCTCCGGTAGAAGCGCTTGAGGGTGGCGTCCGAGCCATCGATCAGGGCCACCACCGTCTCGCCGTTGCGCGCCTGCTCGCGGCGCTCGACCACCACCATGTCGCCATTGCGGATCTGGTCGTCGATCATCGAGTCTCCCCTGACCCGGAGCACGAAGCTCTCGCCGGGACGGCCGGCCATCTCCTCGGGGACCGTGATGCTCTCGTTGTCCTCGATCGCCTCGATGGGGGAGCCGGCGGCGACCGTGCCCACGAGGGGAAGGGTGACGAGATCGGCCGGAGTCTCCTCGGGGATCGGCTCGAGGGAGCGGGATCGATTCCAGGCCTTGCGGAGGAAGCCCTTCTCGACGAGGTGGTGGACGTGCTTGTGGACCGTCGC
>CBDUYG010000646.1:0-2685 GCA_965371385.1 uncultured Myxococcales bacterium
TCCGCGAGAACACGACGCCGCGGCACGTGCCGGCTCGTGTCGTACAGGTGAGCGACATCCCGCGCACACGCAGCGGCAAGATCACGGAGCTCGCCGTGAGGGACGTGGTGCACGGACGGCCCGTCGAGAACGTCGATGCGCTCGCAAATCCCGAGGCGCTGGCGCAATTCGAGCGAAGACCGGAGCTCGAGACATAACTACAGCAAGGTCACGCAACGCAGAAAGCGGGCTTGCATCCGCGTCTGGACGCGCGCGCCTTCTGCCGCGCAGGCTCCTGGGCGCCGATCGGATTCGTCGACAATACTCAGGCCGCCGACGATATCCGGGCCGCCGACAATGGAGAGCCTGGGAATGGAGAGCTTGGGAATCTCCCCGCCCCGGTACGGGTCGGCACGATCTCGGAGAAATCCGCAGCGAAGCCGGACCCCTACTCCGGCTGCTTGTGCATCAATGCATCGCGCACCGCTCGGCAGACCAGCTCATCCGCCTGATTGAACGCGCGGTGCTCGAATGTGACGATTCCCTGCGTAGGACGCGACCTCGACTCTCGAGCTTCAACGACCTCCGTCTCGACTCGAATCGTATCCCCGTGGAAGAGCGGCTTCGGAAACACGATCTCCTTGAATCCGAGGTTCGCGACGGTCGTCCCCAGCGTCGTCTCGTGCACGCTGATTCCAATGACCGTCGCGAGTGTCAGCATCGAGTTGACGAGCGGCCGACCGAATTCGGTCTCGTTCTCGGCGTAGTCGAAGTCGAGATGCAGCCAGGCGGGATTCATCGTCATCGTGGTGAAGAGCACGTTGTCCGACTCGGTCAGGGTTCGGCGGATTGCGTGTTCGATGACGACTCCGGGCTCGAGCTCTTCGTACCATTTTCCAGTATGCGGTCGACTCATTCGGTTCTCCGGGTGATCGTTCTTGCCTATGTGCCCTCTTCGGCGACGGCGGCCAACACCTGCCGCGCTCGCGCCGCGAGGGGCTCGTCGACCATCTGCCCCTCGAACTCGATGGCCGCGACCCCGGTAGACGAAGCCGCATCGTAGGCGGCCAGCAGCCGCGTCGCATGCTCGACCTCCTCGTCGGACGGGACGAAGGCGGCATTCGCGAGGGGAACCTGCCGCGGATGGATGCAGAGCTTGCCCCGATAGCCCATCGCCCTCGCCTCACCCCCTTCCGCAACGAAGGCTTCATCGTTGCTGAACTCGGCGACGACCTGATCGAGCGTGGCCACACCCGCCAGGCGGCCGGCCAGGGCGACGAACGAGCGTGCGTACTGAACCTCCACGTTGGACGGGGTTCGAACCCCTCCCATATCCGCGATGAAGTCCTCGGCTCCGAAGTAGGCTGCCGTGACCCGGGGATGTGCCAGAAGGATGCGGGCGTCCGCCACACCCAGCGCCGTCTCGAGTCCGGCCAGGACTCCCAGCTCGCCATGTCCCGCCTCAGCGAGAACTCGATCCACCTCTTCGAGCTGCTCGAGGGTCTCCAGCTTGGGAACCACGATCCCGGAGAGCCCATCGGCAAGACCCCGCGCGACATCGTCCCTGAACCAGGGGGAGGCCACCGCGTTGACGCGCACGAAGACCTGCGTGCCCTGCCCTACGATCTTCGGCACGAGGGAGAGCGCGTTTGCCCTCCCCTCCTCCTTCGCGTTCGGCGGTGTCGCGTCTTCACAGTCGACGACGACGCCGTCCGCGCCGCGCGAGGGCAACTTCTTCACGAAGTCCGGTCGCACCGCCGGGGCGAAGAGCAGTGAACGCAGTCGGGTGGGTCCGGGACGGGTGGGTCTGGAATACGCATCACTGCGGGGGGTCATCGTGGTGCCTCTGATGGGATCAACGTGCATCGGTCTCGGTTCGGTCGGCATGCAGCCGGCTCCGGCGGTTTGATTCGCATCGCACCGCACGGCTCATGCCGATGTCAGTCGCGCAACGCTAGCCCGAAAATCAGCGCTCTTCAGCTGCGAGTCGTTCAATTTGCCCGCTTTTCCCAGGCTGGCTGATTCTCGAGTCCGGCCGGATTCGCTCCGCAACTCAATTCATCTTGAAGGCCGGACGTTGACAGGGCAACCGGGGATCACACCGATGGGGTCGGCACGAGCTACGCCGAACATCCACCTTCAACAGGCCGATTCCAGAGCCTTGCCCCGTGGGCTTACGTGACTCCACGGGCGGGCTCCTCGTCCGCCGTCCAGATATTTCGGCCTCGAGGTGATCATTGCGGACGGACCATGGGTCGTCAACGGATCTCACCTTCGTTGCGCGGTCCCGCATCCGCCGCCAGGAATGTCCTCCGTCAGGCACTCCCCCTCAGCCTCAGTGCGGGACATTCTCGTGGAGGCCGGTACTGAGATGGCGATACTCGGTCGAATCGTAACGGGTCAGCCGGAACGCGCACCGGGATTGGAGCTCGAGTCGCTCGGCAATGCGTTCGAGGGCGATCGAGAGGACCTTCTGCACATCGGCGTAATCGGTCATGGGAGCCTTGTTGAATTCCAGGATTTCGTGCTTGTAACCGCTCCGACCTGAGACTTTGCGGATCGCAAGGCGGATCTCCTGCATCGCTGTGCGCCGGTGCTGGTACTCGCCGAGCACGAGCCCCGAAGCGAATCGCAGCGCGCAACCGAGACCGAACCGGCGATCGACGGGCACGCAGCTGAGGCCTTCTTCGTGGTCCCAGCGCTTCC
>CBDUYG010000647.1:0-2681 GCA_965371385.1 uncultured Myxococcales bacterium
GTGGAAGTCGGGTCCGGGCTGGGTGAAGACGCCGGGCTCGGCGCGGTAACGCCAGCTCCGGCGCACATTACCCGCCACCACGATCGGGCTGCCGCTGCCGATATAGCTCCCGTGGACCAGCAGGGCATCGCGCACCGTCTTTACCCAGTCGTCGGGCTCACGCAGCTGACAGAAGAGGACGCCGTAGACGAAGCCGTCTTCGAGCTTGCGCTCCCAGTGCCCGATGATCTTGTGCGAGGCGTCCGTGCGAGCGATGTGGTCGGCCGCGCGCTCGAGGGCCTGACGCATCGCCGCCAGCTCACTTCGGCCGCCACCCGTTGCGGTGAGGTTGCTCACCACCTCGACACCATCCGCTACCGACAGGAAGCGCAAGCTCAGGTTGGCGTCCGCGTGATAGCCGCCCAGGTCGCGCGGATAGACGCTCCCCTCGCTCATGTCGGCACGTCCGTAGACGAGGTAGTTGGTGGCCCGAAGGGGATCCCTCACGAAGGCATCCCGAACACCCATGTCGTCACAACCCTCCCGCGTCTCGGCAGCGAGCCTCTCCCCCGACATCTCGGTCTCGAAGCCCAACTCGAAGAACTGCTCGCGCAGATGGCCGTTGAGGGCGGCGGTCAATCCCTCGCGATCCCCTTCGTAACGCGGCGGCAGGGAGCACACACTGACCGCAACTCCCAGGGTGGGGATCACCCGATCCTGGGTGGCTCGATGGGCGGTCTGGATCACCCGCTCGATTTCATCGAGGTTCACACGAAACGAGTAGAGGGGGCAGTAGCGTCCGCCCTGCTCGCGAGTGTTGTAGATCGCGGTTGGCTCGACGAAGCGTCCCGGGTCGGCGCTCAGCTCACGACGGATCGATCCCGAGATCCGGCTTCCGCCGAATTCGTTGAGCGCCGTGCGGAGCGCCAGAGAGCGAGCGCGGTCCTCCGCCTCGTCGAGGCTGTCGCCGCACTCCTGAACGTTGTCGACCGCGAGATTCCCGTCGCCGATCGGGCGCGTGCTCAGCTTGCCGATCGGTCGCTCCTGGCCCGGGGGGGCCGCACAGCCGAGCGCAAAGACGAGGGCAAAGACGAGGGCAAAGACAAGGGCGAGCAGAGCGGCCAGCGCGGAGAAAGCGATTTGTACGGGGTTCCGTGCTCTTCTCATCTCGTCGTCCTCCCGACCAGGGACGGTCGTTCGAGGCTCGAGATCGCGTTCGCGATCGCGAAGCCGTAGGGCCGATCGAATAGCCGCTGCTCCAGAGGCGGCCTCGGTCGGCGATAGGAGACACTCCCCTCGAGCCGCCGCTCGACCGTCGCTCCCGGCTCCTCGATCTCGTACACCACCGTCGATCGATAGCGGCGATGTCCACCCTCCTCGCTCACGTCGACCCGGGGAGCGAGACGAACGGCGTGGCGCGGGGGCGGGATGCTGACGCAGAAGACGTAGTCACCGGTGCGTCGGAAGCCGGGCAAACAACCCTCGTCGTAGTCGAAGCTCACATGACCCCGGCGCCCCTCGACCACGATCCCTCGAGCGGCCTCCGCGACCTTATCCTGCTGCTCGAATACCGGGGCGACGAGCTCGAAACGCGAGAGCTGCATGCTGAAGTAGAAGCGCGTGAGGGCGTTGAGGCGCGCTCGCATCGGCGGAGTGAGAATCTCCCCTTCCGGAGGCGTTCCCGTGATGGCGATCGGCGCCACGTCCACTATCCCGTAGGTCTCCTGGGAGTGACCCCGTCGCGAGCGCTCCGCTACTGCATCCTCTCCCGGACCCCCGAGATAGGTCTGCAGGGCCCCCCGCATGGCGCTGGTGAAGTCATTCGCGGGATCTTCCAGCTCTCGGGCAAAGATCTCGAGGGTAGAGAGAATGAAGAGGTTCACATCGGGCGGTGCGAGGGCGAAGCCGTCGTCGCTGGGTGAACCCAGCAGAACCGGGCGCGAGTAGACGATGTTGCGCGACTCGACCGAGAATACGTTGAGCCCCCCCAAGGCGAACCAGAAGTATTGCCGCTGAACGATGGGGGCGATCCCGGAGACGACGGCCTCGAGCTCGCTGGGCTCGAAGCGGAGCAGACGGTCGATCGATAGGAAGACACCATAGACGTTTTCGAAGCTGGAACGTCGATCGACCGCGGCGAGGGCCTCCGGGCCTGCTCCCCAATAGTCGAGAAAGTCGAGGGAGAGGGTCTCGAGGAAGCTGTGCAGCGCTCCGCTTTCAGGCGCACCGAAACGCGGTGTGAGTGCGCGTTCGAGGGCTTCCCGCTCGAGGCCACTCTCGTCGCTCACGCTCTCCTGCACGTCGAATCCAGCCCAGAAGAAGTGTGCCGACGCCGCCGAAGCACCCGGCGGGCCCGCAGCGCCCAGACAGAAAGCACTCCAAATCGCAAGTATGAGCTTCATCGCGTGCAAGGCTGGCCCGTCTCCCTCTCGATCAACTCGCAGCGGTCATGCTCGATCTGATCGGCCCGCGTCCTTTGACTCGAGGCCGTGCGTGCATCGTGATAGGCGACATCCGAGCGTCGTGCGGCTTGCTGCATTGCGCCTCCCGCACAGCCGAGCGAGAGCCCCAACAACGAGACCCATGCGATCGAAGCTCGGATGCTCTTCATGCGTATCTCGTACCTCTTCCTTCCACAGCCTTTCGGGGCGGCTCCTCCGCTCGCGAAGGGATCCCCGTCGATCCTGCCGCCGGCCTTCTAG
>CBDUYG010000648.1:0-2680 GCA_965371385.1 uncultured Myxococcales bacterium
GGGCCGGAGGGAGATCGATGCGCGCTCTCGTGGTGGGCGGAACCGGGCCGACCGGCCACTTGATGGTGAACGGCCTGCGCCGGCGTGGCTACGAGGTCGCGATCCTCCACACGGGCAATCACGAGCTCGATGAGATTCCCGACGACGTCGAGCACATCCACACGAATCCATACGAGATCGATCTCTTCAACGCCGCCCTCGACGGACGCAGCTTCGACCTCGCCATCGTCACCTACGGCCGCTTGCGGAAGATCGCAGAGGCCCTGGCGGGAAGGGTGGGGCGCTTCATCTCGATCGGCGGAGTCCCGGCCTATCGCGGCTTCATGAATCCCGAGCTGATGCAGCGCGAGGGGCTGGCGACGACGATCGTCGAGGATGCTCCCCTGGTGCGGGGCGAGGCAGAGGACGCCAAGGGCTGGCGCATCGTGCGAACCGAGCAGGCGGTCTTCCACGCTCAGCCCGACGCGACTCATTTTCGCTATCCCTATCTATACGGCCCGCTTCAGCTCGTGCCCCGGGAGTGGTGCATCGTGCGCCGGATCCTCGACGGTCGCCGACACATCATCCTGCCCGACGGCGGCCTCACCCTGCATCACTACTGCTACGTCGAAAACGCCGCTGAGGCCGTTCTACGGGCGGTCGATCGGCCGGAGGCTTCGAAGGGAGAGATCTACCACTGCGCCGACGAAGAGGTCCTGAGTCTGCGGCAGCTGGTCGACGTGATCGCCGCTGCCCTCGATCACCCTCTCGAGATCGTGTCCCTCCCCTGGTCGCTCGCGACGCCGGCAAAGCCCCTGGTCGGCCAGCCCCTGCCGACCCACCGCGTGCTCGACCTTTCGAAGCTTCGTCGCGACCTCGACTATCGCGATGCGGTCCCCGCCCGCGAAGCCCTGCGCCGCACGGCTCACTGGCTCGCCCTGCATCGTCCCGCGCCGGGCGGAACGGAGGAGACCGTGCTGCAGGATCCCTTCGACTATGTTGCGGAGGATCGCCTGATCGAAGCCTGGTCCCGGGCGATGGAGCAGTTCCCCGAGGTCGAGTTTGCCGGGCATCGGCCCGGATACGGGCTGGCGTACAGCGGTCCCGGAGGCCGTGCGCCCGGCCGGGAGGAGTTCGAGGACTGAGACGTGGACCGGAAATTGGGTCCCGCATCGGCACGAACTCCGGGGTATCAGGTCGTCGCGACGGCACCTGCTTCAGCGGCGGGTAGATAGGCGGTCAGGACGACACGACCACCGGGCTCGCAGTGGACCGAGTGGTCGCCCTCCACACGCATCAGCAGGCCTCGCAGATAGTGAAACGTGAGCTTGTCCGCGCGAGCAGCCGGCGCCTCTTCCATGAGTTCGATCAGCTCGGAGCCGTGGAGCTCGTTCGGTTCGCAGCGGAGAACCAACGTGGCATAGCGGCGCATGGGATGCTCGGCGGACTCCGCTTCGAGGCGGCCGGATTCGATTGTGATCACGCCGCCATCGGGCAGCGTCTCGAGGCCATTGGCGACGAGTCCGAAGAGAACCTGCACGAAGAGGGTGCGGGGGATACGGACCTCGGGAGCCGTCGGGTCGAGGTCCAGCTCGAGGGAGTGGTTGGGGCCGAGTTCCGCACGTAGGCGTTTTTCGAGGCGGCGGACGGCTCGGTTCACGTCCACAGTACGCGCGGCAAGTGGAGTCCGGGGCCCGGGGAGCCGAGCAGGCGAGGCTGGTGCCGGGTCCGTCCGGCTGGGGGGGTGTTCGGAAGATTCGGGTGGTGCAGGCTCTCGATTCGCGCTGGCCCGCTCGGACCGATGTCCGACCTCTGCCTTCGCTTCTTCGCTCCGCCGATCGAGATCCCGCCCGAGCCACCCCGCCATCAGCCCGAGCCAATGCTTCTCGACGCCGCGGAAGCGGCGCGTCAGGGGCTCGCGGTCGGCGAAGAAGAGCGTGCCGTAGCTCTGTCCATCCACGTGAATCGGAATACCGAGATACGCGCGCCAGGGGAGGGCGCCTCGCCCCCAATCGCCGACCTCCTCGATTCCGAGAGCACGGTCTCTTGTGAGGGTGCGGTGGCAGAGCGTGTTCTCGATCTCCGTGACGAAGCCGGCACCGGCATCGAGGGGCTCGCGATCATCCCCTTCGCCTTCCCCATCGACCGCCTCGCGGACGTAAAGCTCCATCAGCTCGAAGCGTCCATCGAGCGTCCGCGAGATTCCCGCGATTTCCAGGCCGATCAGATCGGAGCCGAGTGCGAGGAGTCGTTGATGGCGATCGTTCCCGCCCTCTTCGCCCTCGTCGAAGAGCTCCGCCAGCCGACGCAGAGCGTCCGCGTCGTTCCACTGGAGAAGCTCGCGCTCGTCGCGATCGCGCAGATGCCGATGCAGGGCGAGAACGGCCACCCCCGCCAGCAGCTCGATGCCGAGCCGGATCCCCACCCGGCCCAGGCTACCGGACGCTTGCAGCGACTCGAGGGTGGCACCGTCCGGGATGGGTGGGTCGAGCGCGTGGGCGAGCGCGAGGGCCAGGAAGAGGCAGAGCAGAGCGACGGTCGATGGCTCGATCTGCAGGGCGATCAGCCAGATCGTCACTCCGATTCCCACAGCGAGTGGGAGCCACCCGAGAATCACCAGTGCGTCCACGCGGCAGATGGTGCCTCCATTCGGTCGTGAGGGAAAGGTATGGATCGAGGCAGGGATCGTTCTTCGTGGCGG
>CBDUYG010000649.1:0-2679 GCA_965371385.1 uncultured Myxococcales bacterium
CCTGCCCGATCTTGGTCGGGCGCGCGACTTCCCCGCCCTTGGATTCGACGGGGTCTACGTGCATCTGCAGGGCTCGGCCTTCGCCGAGAACGGAAACATCGGTGTCGGGCCGGGCGGTTCCCTCTTCCTCCAGGGAGCCGCCGGAATCGACGGCTTCGTCGGCTATCACCCCGGCACCCTGCATGACCTGCGGGGCACAGGCGCCGCCGCGGGCGGCATCACCGAGATGGACATGACGGGGGCCATCGACGACGCAAAGGCCGCTGCCATCGCCTTCGCCGCCATGGCCCCGACCCAGACCTTCGACGGGATCACCAGGAATACGACCATCACCGGGAACGGCTGCATCAACGTCATCGAGGTGACGGATGACATCGAGATCGGAGGCAATACCCGGATTCGACTCCAGGGTGGAAGTGACGACTACTTCGTCTTCAACGTCGACGGCAAGGTCGAGACCAGCGGTCGGGCCGATATCGTGCTCGACGGAATGGAGCCGGACCATGTGATCTTCAACATCACCAAGCCGGGTGCCAATGTGAAAATGGGCGGCGGATCCGGAGGCAACCTCACCTGGTTGAACGTCGCGGGCGAGGTCTATCTCTTCGGCAACGCGGGCGGCCGCGGTGCCTACATCGCCGGGGCGACGCGCCTCAAGTTCCAGGGCAGTGCGGATTTCTACGGCATGCCCTTCGAGTGCACGAACCCGAGCTGTCCGGATCCCGAGCTCGGGGGCGTCAATATCCAGACCCCGGCGACGCCGCCCAGCCGAGCGACGGGCAATACCCCCTACTTCTATTCCTTCTTCGACACGACCACCTTCGAGGGGCATCTCGAGTCCTTCAAGGTCATCCCGAGCGGTGTGATCAAGGACAAGAACGGAATCGACGCCGTGGACAGCGTCACGGACAAGCTGAAGAGCACCCGAACTCCCTTCTGGGACGCGGGAGCGGAGCTCAAGACCAACTTCACCCGCAAGATCTTCACCACGGTCGGCGGCGTTCGCGTCCCCTTCAACAACACGAACGTGACCGAGACGCTACTGGACCTGACGGCCGGGGAGCTGCCCTCGTATCCCAACTACAGCGGCTCCGGAGTGGATACCACGGCGGAGCTGAAGGACGCCGTCGTGAAGTTCGTATTCGGGCGGGACGCCTTCCTGGAAGAGGGCGGCGACTCGACCTCCATGCGCAGCGCCGTCCTCGGCGACATCTTCCACTCCAATCCCCTCTTCATCGGATCCCCGACGACGACTCTCGCGCACGAGCCGGGTTACTCGGAGTTCTACGCCAGTTACCAGAAGCGTGACCGGGTGGTGTACGCCGGCGCCAACGACGGGATGTTTCACGGCTTCGACGCCGGCAACTGGTGGAGTCCGGTGGATCCCACGAAATTCAACTCCGGTACCGGTGACGAGCGTTTCGGTTACGTCCCTGGCCTCCTCCTCAGCGCGGTCAAGCTGACCACCAAGACGGCGGACGAGGACGGGAATCGCCTCGCGCCCGGCTTCGTCGACGGCAACTCGATCGCGACCGACGCCTGGCTCGGCAATGGCTCGGGGAACGACATCACGAAGTCGGCTGCCGAGTGGGCGACGGTCCTGATCGCGGCGTTCCGCGAGGGTGGGGCGGGGTACATCGCACTCGACATCACGGATCCCGATGCGGGAGCCGGCGACGCCCATGGACCCTATCCCACGCTGCTCTGGGAGTTTACGGACGCCGAGCTGGGTGAAAGCTGGTCCAAGCCCATCATCACGCGCGTCCGGCTCGAGCGCCCCAGCGGATCCGGTGATTATTGCGGCGTCGACGACGGGGAGCTCAATTGCCGGGAGCAGTGGGTCGCGATCTTTGGTGGCGGCTACCACTACAAGGCCGATCCCAATCTTCCCGAGTATGTCGCGGATCCCGCCAGTCCGGCGTGGGACAACACGAGCAAGGCCCTCTTCATGGTCGATTTGAAGTCGGGCAGCGTGATCGCCAGTGTGAAGTTCGATGCGACCGGCTCCACTGGCCCGGCCGCGATGAAGTACGCGATCACCAGCTCGCCGGCGGTGCTGGATCTCGATGACGACGGCTTTGCCGACGTGGTCTACGTCGGTGATCTCGGCGGCCAGCTCTGGAAGTGGGATATCAGCAACGTCGGACAGGATTCCGACTCGGACGGCGATGTCGATAACTGGAACGTCGGCGTGATATTCAGTGCGCCGGTCCAGAACATGGGCAACGGTTATTATCACTATCGCCAGATGCATTTCCCGCCGTCCGGCGCCTTCGCCGGCGGGGAGCTGCACATCGCCTTCGGGAGCGGCGAGCGCATCGATCTGCTCTATGAAGGCAATAGCCTGCTGGACGATAATAATCGATTCTGGGTGCTGCGCGACCCCCATCCCACGGGTGCGAGTGCATTCTCGGCCAGCTACACCGAGTCGAACCTCAGCGATGTCACGAACGCCGCATCCTATGTCGACCCGGGTAATCGCGGCTACTACTTCATCGCGGACGAGAGTGAGAAATTTGTCACCGAGGTGATCGCCATCAATGGGTATCTCATGATGGCCAGCTTCACTCCCTCTCCCTTTCCCACCTGCGGACCTGGGGATGCCAACTTCTATACCTTCAAGACCCGCAGCGCCGCCGGCTATTGGGACACGAACGGAACGGCCGAGGCCGGTGATCG
>CBDUYG010000650.1:0-2670 GCA_965371385.1 uncultured Myxococcales bacterium
CCCATGACGATGTCGACCACCAGCCAGTCCTGATCGTAGCCGAGACTCTGCCACTCGATTCCAAGAGAGCGGCGGACGAAGCTCGACGCGCCGTCCGAGCCGACCACGAGGCGGGCGGAGTGCAGAGCCGCATCTCCGTCAGGCACGACCCTGCAGCGCAGAGCCACTGCATCGGGCTTCTGCTCGATCGCGGTCACCTCGTGCCCCATGAAGACATCGATCCGGTCCTCCCCTGCGACCCACTCGCGCAGCAGGGCCTCGAGCTCGGGCTGATCGAAGAAGGACATATCGGGCCAGCCCATCGTCCCGTACCTGGGAATCTCCAGCCCGAAAATCTTGTTGTGCTTCGAATCCGTGAAGGCAACCACGTTCACCTCCCGCGGCGGCTGGAGGATGGAAGCCACCTCATCGCCCAGACCGATGCGCTGAAAGGCCCTCACCGATTCGCCGTCCAGACCCACGGCGCGAGGGAGAATGACGGGTTCATGAGATCGCTCGAGGATTGCGACGCGAAGCCCCGCCTTCGCGAGGAGCAGCCCGGTGAGAGCTCCCACGGGTCCGTAGCCCACGATCGCGACGTCATGGTCCGGATCAGCCACAATACACCTCCTCGTCCAGTTCGAGCAAATTCAAGACCCCGCCTGCGATTCGTCTCACCCCGATCCCTCCAGAGCGACTCGCAATCCCGGGCTGGCTGCCTTGGACTCCCGCAATCGCCGGGTCCCATGGGAGATCGTCACGTGGGAGTGGTCGAGGATCGCCTCGCGGTAGCTCCGGCGGCCCTTCAGACGGCTCCAGTATTCGGCGCAATGCGGACGTCGATCTTCTCCGACGAAGACGTGAAGGCAATCCGCCTGTACCAGGCGCTCGAAGATCACGAGCCAGCTCACGTCCGCCAGGCTGAAGCACTCGCCCAGAATCCAGGGACCTCCCGTGGTGAGGAGCTGCTTCTCCAGGGCGTCGAGGTGAGCACTCATCTGGCGACGACTGCGTTCGAGCACCTTCATCGCGGGAGTGAGTTGCCCCAGACGCGGAAGTCCGAAGAGCTTGAGAGTGAGAAAGAGGACGGGCCTGATCTTGTCGAAGTGAAAGAGCATCCCCTCGAGGATCTTCCAGCTGGGAATGCGATCGATCATCCCGGCGAAGAGGGGGAGAGTGAGCCCCGGGATTGCGTTCCCCGCGCTCTCGTCTCCATGGTTGATCGGGTCGTGGGTGAGGGAGGAGAGGTCGATCCAGCGCTCCATCTCTGCGCGCTGCGCCGGATCTTCGGGAGTGAGTGAGGGGCTCCCGGGCGGCGCATGCTCGGCCGCATAGCGGATCTGGAAGTGCGATTCGTAGATGGGGTGCCCGTTGTGAACGAGCACCGGCACTGTGCCGCCTGGATTCACCGCCAGGAAGTCCGGGCGGATGTTCTCGTATGCGCCCGTCTCGATGAGGTCGATGTGATGACTCTCGTAGGGGATCTCGAGCTCGGCCATGCAGACCCGAGACTTCATCGAACAGAGCGAGAGTGCGTTGTGGTAGAGCTCGAACTCACACTCGTGGGGGATCTCGATGTCCGCCTGAAGACCTCCGGGTACCGGATGCCTGGGACGCCGTGAGCGCTCCCAGGCCCACCACGCCACGGCGCAGCCCATCAACAAGAAGAAGATTGTCGAGCCCATTCGTCCTCCGACCTCACCGGCCTCAGATCTCGAGCAGCTGCTTGCCGAAGTTCGCGCCCGTGTAGAGACGGCCGAGGGTCTTCGGTGCATTTTCGAATCCCGACTGCACGTCCACCTCCCAGGCGATGCTTCCATCTTCGACCCAGGTCAACAGGTCCTTCATCGCCTCCCCAGCGCGCGGGAGGTAGTCGAGGACCACGAAGCCCTGCATGCGACCGCGCTGGGCCACGATCTTGTAGTAGTTGCTGGGACCGGGAGCCCGCTCCTCGGCGTTGTACTGGGAGATCGCTCCGCAGATCACGATCCGGGCGCCCCGGGCGATGCGGGCCAGCGCCTCATCGAGAGTCGGCCCCCCCACATTGTCGAAGTAGACATCGATTCCGTCGGGGCAGAGCTCGGAGAGGCGCTCGCCCAGGTCTTCGTTCTTGTAGTCGATCGCTGCGTCGAAGTGGGCCTTGTCTGTGAGCCATCTGCACTTGTCCGGGCCACCGGCGATCCCGACGACCCGGCAGCCCATGCGCTTCGCGATCTGTCCGACGACCGAGCCCGTCGCACCGGCGGCCCCCGATACGACGACGACGTCGCCTTCCTTGGGCTGCCCGATGTCCAGAAGCCCGAAGTAGGCCGTGATGCCCGTGAGGCCGAGAACCGAGAGGGCGAGCCTCGGATCCGTGCCGGGCGGCAGCTTGCGCAGACCCCGATCACCAATGGCCCACTCCTGCCACCCCGTCATCCCGGTCACGACATCACCCGGCTCGTAACCTTCGAGCTTCGACTCGACGACCTCGCCCACCATCATTCCGCGCATGACCTCGCCGATGCCGACGGGCGGGATGTAGTTCGGGCGATCCTCCATCCAGCCGCGCATGGCGGGCTCGAAGGCGAGCCAGTGGGTGCGCACGAGAACCTCGCCTTCCGCGGGCACGGGAACGGGGCTCTCGCAGAGCTCGAAGTCACTCTCCTTCACCATGCCCTTGGGGCGGCGTGCCAGAAGCCACTGCCGATT
>CBDUYG010000651.1:0-2666 GCA_965371385.1 uncultured Myxococcales bacterium
TCTGCCAGGCGCCGGAGCACGTGATCGAGAACAAGCGGATCGAGGCCAAGGGGCGGGGCCTGGCGCCGGGCAAGAAGAGAAAGCTCGTCAAGAAGAAGGCGCCCACCAAGGGGTACGTGGCGTGGAACGAGGAGACACTCGAGCGTCTCTCGACGTCATCACCCGAGCCTCTCGTCTCCCGCTTTCGGATCAATACCGGGCTGATCGTGAGCTGTCTGCGCAGCGGCGAGGCGCAGCGCGAGACGGGCTCGGGCTACCGCCGGATCACCGATCTGATCGATCGCTGTCTCGAAGAGCCCAAGCGCAAGAAGCAGCTGGTGCGAGAGGCCGCCGTGCTCTTCCGCGCCCTTCGAGGCTCGGGGATCGTCCAGATCGAGGGGCTCGGCGAGGGCACCGGGAGTAGGGTGCGAGTGAGCGAGGATCTGCAGCGGGACTTCTCCCTCTACCAGACCATTTCGCTCTATCTCGTCGAGGCTGCGGAGAGCCTCGACCCCGGCTCCCCCGATCTCGCAGCGGATCTCCTGACCCTCGTCGAAGCCATCCTCGAGAACCCCCGTGCGCTCCTGATCGCCCAGGAACGCCGAATCAAGTCGGAGCTGATGGCCGAGCTCAAGGCCGCCGGCGTGCCCTTTGAGGAACGGATCGAGAAGCTCGACCAGGTGACCTGGCCGAAGCCAAACGCCGATTTCATCTACGCGACGTTCAATCTCTTCGCCGAGAAGCATCCCTGGGTCGGGGAGGAGAGCATCCGCCCGAAGGCGATCGCGAGAGAGATCTTCGAGAGCTTCAGCGCCTTCAACGACTATGTGGCCCGGAGCCAGATGGCGCGCATGGAAGGCGTACTGCTGCGTTACCTGAGCCAGGTACACAACACGCTCGTGCGCTCGATTCCCGAGGCCGTCAAGTCCGAGGCGGTGCACGACATGATCGCCTACTTCCACACGATGCTGGCCCGAGTCGACTCTACGCTTCTCGAGGAGTGGGAGGCGCTCACCGGAGCCGTCCCCGCCGCAGTCGCGACGCCCGACACCCGGAGCGACGCCCCCTCCCTCGACATGCGGGCCTTCCGGGCGCGCATTCGCTCGGAGCTCCATCATCTCGTGCGTAGCCTCGCAGGGCGCCGGTACGATGAAGCCGCGGAGTGCGTGCACGACGATCGCGATGATCCCTGGGATGCCGAACGAATCGAGGCGGCCCTCGCACCCTTCTACGAGGACTACGAGGCGATTCTCTTCGACCCGCCTTCGCGCCAGGCCCACTTCACACGCATGGAGGAGCGCGAGCACCAGCTCTGGGACGTGAGCCAGGTGCTCTGCGACGATCAGGGCGACCACTTCTGGCATATCGAAGCCGAGGTCCGGATCGACTCCCTGCCGTTACCCGACGGCCCGCTCTTGCGCCTGCGCCGCATCGAGGCATAGGTCGAGGCATGGATCGAGGCATGAATCGAGGCGTGATAACCTCACGCCATCATGACGACGCCCCTGACGCGAGACGAAGCCAACGCCCTCTTCCAGCGCCGCCGCCGGGCCTGGCTCGAGAGCGACGCCGATGCCTACATGGCTCTGTGGTCCGACGACATGACGATCGAGATCCCGGGTCGTGCGGAACCGGTTCGAGGCAAGGCAGCATACGCGAAACTGATCGATGACTCGATGAAGAGCCTGAAGCCCCTGAGCTGGGAGATCCACAGTCTTGCGGTAGACGGTGATCGCGCGCTCTCCGAGTGGACGCTGACGGGAAAGTTCCGCGCGAATCAGCACGAGGTGCGATGGCGCGGCATGAGCATCTGCCGGATCGAAGGCGGATTGATCCGGGAGTGGCGAGAGTACTGGGACCCGGCGAGCCTACGGCGCTGACGGACGTCCATTGCCGGAGGCTCGGCTCGCCCGGCCGGGCGGCAAACCCGATTGTCTGTCCCCCTGCCGGTTCTACGGCGCCTTCTCATAGCGCGCCAGCCCGCGATCGTATTCATCGAATCCCACCACTTCGCGCAGCTCCTTGAAATCGAGGATTCTCTCCGGAGACTCCCCCTTCCCCAGGGCGCTCAGGGCCTCTCTCATCGCGCGAATCGAGGCCGAGAGCAGGGTCAGGGGATAGGCCGCGATCTTGAACCCCAGCTCTTCCAGGCGCGCAGGCGGCAGGATCGGCGTGTCACCCTGCTCGACCATATTCGCCATCTTCGGCCCCGGAAGCGAATCACAGAACTTCGCCATCTCCTCCTCGCTCTGGGGCGCTTCGAGGAAGAGGATGTCGACCCCCAGCTCTTCGAACATGCGACAGCGCTCCAGCGCCTCGTCGAATCCGTGCTCGTGCCGGGCATCCGTACGCGCCATGATGAGGATGTCTGCGCCTTCCTCCCGAGCGTCCACCGCGGCGCGAACCCGCATTGCGGCCTCGTCTCGCGTCACCACCTCTTTTCCGCGGGTATGACCGCAACGCTTCGGCGCCACCTGATCCTCGATCATCGCGCAGGCAAAGCCCGCCCGGGCATAACCCGCGACGCTGCGCCGCACGTTCATCGCGTTGCCGTATCCGGTATCCGCATCGCCGATCACCGGGATCGAGACCGCATCACAGATCCCCCGGCCCTGATCGAGCATCTCGCCATACGAAATCAAGCCCGTGTCCGGGGAGGCCAGGCGAGCGGCCGAGACCGCAAAGCC
>CBDUYG010000652.1:0-2663 GCA_965371385.1 uncultured Myxococcales bacterium
ATTGAGGAACATCTTCGCCTGCATGCCCAGGGCGAAGATGCACAGAACGACTCGCAGCAGGGGAATCGAGAGTTCCTTCCCGTCGCGATGGGCGCGCACGAAGGCAAGGAGGGAGGCCAGCACGAGGAGCGGCATGATGAGCGAGAGCGGCCGCAGGGTGTGTTGCGCCTGATCGGGATCGATACGAAAGAACACGATGCCGGCGAGCGCCAGGACGCCGAGCCCGGGCCAGAGCCAACGCATCCTCGTGGTCGCGGCGCCCTCCCCGGTCCAGCGACCGCGTGCGGCGAACGCGGCGGTCAGCAGGGGGGCGAGGACAGCGAGGTAGAGCCCCGTCCATCGGGCGATTCGCTCCACGCTCAGGGATAGGTTGAGGGTGCCCATGACCCAGCGGTAGTAGGCCAGGGAAGAGAGCCGAGGCTCGAAGATCGAGAGCCAGGGTCCGGCGATCCCCGTCCACGCAAGCCTGGGCCCCGCATCGAAGGCGAGCCACGCGAAGGCGAGCAGAGGTGGAATCAACACCCCAAGGGCGAAGGCGCCGAATCGACGCAAGGCTTCCCTCAGGGTCCGGCCGCTGCCCCAGGCCTCGAGCCCGAGCCCAGCGCCGAGGCTGAGCGCCAACGCGACGAAGACCTCGGGCTTGGTGAGGAAGACGAGCCCGGCGATGCCCCCCGCAACGAAGTGATCGCGCGTCACGATCGCGCCGAGCTCACGCGTTCGTCCCCAGATGAAGCTGATTGCGAGCAGGGAGAGCGCGAGCCCGTGCGTCAACTCGTGGGAATAGGGGGTGACATAGTTGTAGTTTCCAGCCGGAGTGAGCTGGCCGAATGCGAAGACCGCGGCAAAGAACATCGCCGCCACGCTGGCGCTGAACCGATCCGAAACCCTCTCGAGCATGCGAAAGAGAAGGACGACGATCGCCGCCGCAATGATGATATTGACCCATACCAGGGTCGAGAGCCCAACGCCGAAGACACGGAACCAGAGCGCATTCCAGTGTGCGGAGAGTGGCCCATTGAAGTAGGCGAGATCGACGTAGAGGCGATCTCCGGAGACGATCCGCCAAGGGACGTAGAGCTCGCGCCCGAAATCCAGCTGTACGTCGGGCCACATCCCCCAGCTCCGTACGAGGGCCCAGAGGAAGACGAGGGCGACCGCGAGCGGGCCTGCCGCACGCGCGAGGAGGCCGGACGCCTTCTCTTCCACCCCCTCCTCTCGCTGCAGCGGATCTCGTCTGGTCAGGGACTCATCCCTTTCAACAGGTCGTAGGACGACGGCTCGAGGCAGAGGCAATTCGCCAACGACCGCACGGCACTCGTCCCGCGGCGATCAGGCCGGATTGGGGAGTAGGGAACCTCATCGCGAGCGAATCCGCACGCCCACGGGTGACCGAAACGGGTTACCTTCACCCCAATTCGAGTCTCTGGAAAGACCTGCCCAGGCGCCGACTTCTGGTAGTCTCTTGCCCCCTGGCGAGCAGCTCGGACCCAGGCCCGAATCGCCCCTGGCGGGCAGGATCAACGTGAATGGCCGGAAGCTGGCCGATGAGAACCCAAGACTCCGACCACGCCCTCACACGCGCGGCAGAAAGAGCGCTCGACGGCAACCTCGAGCGTGGAAGAGCGGCACGTGAGGGAGCGGGGATCGGAGAGGGGATTGGAGCGGAAATTGGAGAGGGGATTGGAGCGGAAATCGCAGAGGGAATTCGAGCCGATCGTCCGCACGAACGCAGCCGGGCCGAGGAGTTCGCGGGCTCGTTGCCGCGGCCGGCTGGCCGGCGTCATCGTGTGGGTCGCAGCCATCTGTGCCTGGCCGCCTCTCGCACCGCCGGCCGGGGCGGTGGAGCAGGCCTGGGTACGGAGCGAAATTCGCCTCAATGTCCGCTCCGGGGCGGGCGTCCAGTTTCGCATCCTGGGAGTGATCGGCACGGGGGACGAGGTCGCGATCCTGAAGCGTGAAGAGGATTGGACGAAGATCCGCATTCCCGATGGGAAGGAGGGCTGGATTCCGGTCGGCTACCTGAAGCCCGATGCACCGCCAACGATTCGCCTGGGCCAGCTCGAAACCGAGGTGGCCAGGCTTCGCGAAGAGCTCGCGAAGAGCACCAGCGAAGCCGGCGAGCTCCGCAGCTCCAGCGAATCTCTCAGCGCGAAGGACGAAGAGCAACGGGGCGAGATCGAGCGGCTCAGCTTCGAGAACATGAAGCTGAGAGCCGGTGCTCGCTGGCCGGAGATGATCGCGGGGGCATCGATCCTGGCGGCCGGGATGATCATCGGCGCCATGCTTCACCGCAGCTCCAGCCGAAAGCCGTCGTCGAGGATTCGCTTCTAGCAGCAAACCCGAGACTGCATTCGGCTCAGGGCTGCATCCGGCTCAGGGCTGCGCTTCGAGATATTCCGTCAGCTTCGAGCCCAGGTCCGTGGTCGCGATCAGTAGAACACGATCCCCGGCCTCGACGGTATCCCGCCCGCTCGGAACCAGGAGCTGATCTCCCCGCTGGAGTGCCGCGACGAGCACGCCGCGCGGCAGCTTCACCTTCATCAGAGGACCGGCGGTCAGCCTGCTTCCACCCGCGGCATCCACCTCGATGATCTCCACCCGGTCTTCCAGCAGCGCGGCTCCCGAGCGGACGCTCGCACCGCGGATGTGCTGCATCGTCAAGC
>CBDUYG010000653.1:0-2657 GCA_965371385.1 uncultured Myxococcales bacterium
ATCGTCGACGAACAACACGGTATGTTCAGCCACGCATTCGTCTCCGTTGAGTGGGTTGGAGCCGCTGGTGTGCGATCTCTTGGGGGCAGGGCTCCAGCCGTGCGGATTCTCCTCTTTCCTATCGGCGGGTCGATCGCAACTCCTTTGGCTCGAGTCGGCACCAGAGGGAAAAAAGCGGATCGACTGGGGGGGTTTCCACAGGGTCGGTCGAGCCTTTCCAGGCTGGAGTGATGGATCCGGCCGGAGGGGGCCCGGTCGGCGGCCGACCTATTCTGCGAGTCCCAGTCGCTGGCGGCTGTAGCTGCCATCCTGCACCGCTCGGCACCAGTCGCGGTTCTCGAGGAACCACGCCACCGTGCTCGCGAGCCCGCTCTCGAGGTCGTGGCGGGGCTCCCAGCCCAGCTCGTCCTTGATCCTGGAGGCGTCGATCGCATAGCGGCGGTCGTGCCCCGGGCGGTCGGTCACGAAGGTCTTGAGGTCGCGATAACTCGAGACGCCCTGCCGGGCAAGCTTCGGATTTTCGGCCGCGGGCGCCCGCGCCTCGAGCTCGTCGCAGATCAGGTCGACGATCTCGAGGTTGGTCCGCTCGCTATTGCCTCCGATGTTGTACTTCTCGCCGGGGCTTCCCTTGCGCAGCACCGTGAGGATTCCGCGGCAGTGGTCCTCGACGTAGAGCCAGTCACGGATGTTTCCCCCGTCGCCGTAGATCGGCAGAGGCTTGCCGTCGAGGGCGTTCAGGATGATCAGGGGGATCAGCTTCTCCGGGAAGTGATAGGGGCCGTAGTTGTTCGAGCAATTGGTGATCAGGCAGGGCAGATCGAAGGTCTCCGCGTATGCGCGCACCAGGTGATCGGCTCCCGCTTTCGAGGCGGAGTAGGGCGAATTCGGCGCGTAGGGGGTCTCTTCGCTGAAGGCACCCGTTTCCCCAAGGCTCCCGTACACCTCGTCGGTCGACACGTGGAGGAAGCGGAACGCCGCCTGCTCGACCGGTGAGAGCTCTGCGTAGAAGTGGCGCGCGACGTCGAGCAGGGTGAAGGTGCCCATGACGTTCGTCTGGATGAAACTCTCGGGTGAATCGATCGAGCGATCGACATGGCTCTCGGCCGCGAAGTTCAGGATTCCGCTGGGCCGGTAGTCCGCGAAGATCGACTCGACTCCCTTGCGGTCGACGATGTCGGCGCACTCGAAGTGGAAGCGGGGGCTGTCCCTGAGATCCGCGAGGCTCTCGAGGTTGCCCGCGTAGGTGAGCTTGTCGAGGACGACGACGCGGGCCTGGGTCTCCCCGAGGGCGAGGCGGACGAAGTTGGAGCCGATGAATCCCGCTCCACCGGTGACGATCAGGGTTTCCATGAATACTCGAATCGCTTCACCGGTGCGCCAACTCCGGTCCCGGGAGTTTTCCGTGCATACGCATCATACGTAGTTGCCGGCCTCGGGTGGCCGGATGCGGCGCTGAGCCTTCTTGTAGCGATCGACCTCGTGCCGGAGATCCAGGGTGGTGACGCAGGAATCGTCCGGGGTCGCTCCGCTCGCTTCGGCGTTGGCGCGATGTCGCAGCACGGCGTGGAGGATTCGCACCCAATCCCCGGGCGATGTCTCCCGGCTCGCTCCCAACACGTTGAGCCAATCGACCTCCCGAAAGAGGGCCCGTCCCGCCCGTTTCTCGGCGGCGGCCGCGTGGATCTTTAGGGCCTCGATCATGTCGTTGGGGAAGAGAGGGCTGACCTCGACCACCCGCTCGAAGCGCCGGGCCGTGACGAAGGCCGGACGCAGGGTGTCCGGGGTGGAGGTCGAGCCGATCACGAAGTGATGTTCGGTCGCGATCGTGCGGTCCACCAGCTCCAGCAGGAAGTCCATGATCGGGCCAACGGGCAGATCCGCGCGCTGGGTCCCGATCGCGCGCTCCTGGGAGAACTCGAGCTCGTCGAAGTAGACCGTGAGAGGCGGCATCTCCTCGAGGACCTGGGACCACTGGCCGATCAGCTCCCCGACCTTGGGTCCGCCGTGGATGACGTCGAGCACCATGCGCGGAACATCGACGAGCAGAAAGCTCGTCTCGGTGCGAGTCGCGAGTGCGCGGGCGAGCAGGCTCTTTCCCACTCCGTGCTGCCCGATCAGGAGCACGCCCGAGGGCGGAAAGGTCCCCCAATTGGCGTAGACCTCCGGGTTCGTCGCCGCGCACGCATAGGTGAGGATCTCATCCTTGGGCCCCGCCAGCCCGCCGATCGACTCGAAGCCGAACTCGGGATTCGGGGTGAGCTGCGCTCCTCGCGCCAGGGGCTCGACGCTGCGAAGAAAGCTGGCCCAGAGATTCTGCCCGCGTTCCATCCGATTCGGGTCGTCGTCCATGGCCTCAACTCTACAATGATCCGGCCCGGGGGGCTTGAGATCGTGCAGAGATTCGCACGGGAGAATCTTCGCGGGGGGAGGAGCGGGCGGGGTGCGGGGGAGGGGGCTGTACAGCGCGCTCCCGCGCCGGCTTCGGCCCTTTCCGAAGGGGCAGGACGCCCGGCTGGAGGGCCTCTGGGGTGGCGGTCCGACGAACCTGCGCGATAATCGGCCCGCCGAAAATGGGTCCCCATCGTCTAGTGGTTAGGACACCGGCCTTTCAAGCCGGCGACACGGGTTCAAGTCCCGTTGGGGATACCATCTCGGGC
>CBDUYG010000654.1:0-2655 GCA_965371385.1 uncultured Myxococcales bacterium
GACACCTCGAAGCCCGCGCGGGAATAGAACGCGACGTTGCGCTCCCGGTCGGTCTCGAGATAGGCAGGCAGCCCCAGCGAGTCCACATCGGAGAGCCAGGCATCCAGCAGCTTCGCCCCGAGCCCCTGGCCCTGTCGATCGACACGCACCCCCAGCAGCCCCAGATAGCAATGCTGAGCAGGTGGGTGAATCGCGCTCAGCTCCTCGTGAACCCGCGACCAGCGGCGCATCACACGCCAACCCTGGCCGAGCAGGCAAAGGAGCTGCTCTCGGACCGATGGAAGAGGAGCTGGGTAAGAACCGGGGTCAAATCCCAACAATACTCCAGCAATTCGTTGCGTCTCGTTGTTCCCCCTGGGGGCTCGGATTGTAAGTCTGCGCGAGTGACCAGCCGTTGCGCTGAAGGTAGCGCGCATACCGTGGCTATTTGACCTCATTCTTCGGTGTGCACTCGTTCCGACGACGGCTCGATTGAGTGGGTTGTCGCGAAACGCTCGAGCGGCCAGATCAACGGCCTCGACCACCTCCATGGGAGCCAGCGGTGTGACCAGGGAGGAACTCCGGGCCTCGGACATCATCTCGAGTGAGCTCGACGGCACGGATGATGGGCTGCTGGAGTTCACCGAACGCAGGCTACCAGTCCTCGCTCCGGCTCGCGATCGAGTCCGCACCCAGGTTGCCTTCACCCATCCACCGATTCGTTGGAAAAGTGCTCAGGCGATTCTCGAACCTCCCCGATGTATCAGTGCACGGTCGGGTCCGGGTGGACTCAGCCAGGACCTCATCCGGCAGGATTTTCCCCGGGTCTGGGAGTCGAAGGGGACGCGGGTATGCGCGCGGAGCTGATGCTGAGCCTGACGGGGATATCGATTCTCGCCCGTGACCCGCTGACTGTGGGTATCGCGCTGGAAACGCACCTCGACCTCGCGCTCTCCTTCCTCGGGATTGCCGGCCTGGCTCTCCTCACTCTCTGGAGCGAGCGCTGGCTCGATCCTCGGCCTGCGCCGGAGACGAAGGATTCCGTTCCATGTGAAGCGGAGGGCACGGCCCCAGCCTTCGAGCGGGCGAACCCTCGATCTCGGGCCTCCTGAGTTCCCCAACTCCGCATTCGGATCCAGGACCACCCTTTCAGGTCCGATCCACGATCAAGCGGGACCTGCCTCAGCTCGATAAGTCCATCATGGCACGTCCTTCCCTGAAATCGCTGCGCAAGAAAGCATCGCTGGCACTGCGCACCGGAGAGTTCGGCATGGCGCTCGACGCCTACCAGCGTCTCGAAGGCATCGAGCCGCGCAACTCCGTCTGGCCCCAGCGGCGTGCGGAGATATTTCACCAGCTCGGTCGCTTCGCGGATGAAATCGATTCGCTCGAACGTGCTGCCGACCTTGCCGTCGATGCCGGCGAGGTGATCCAGGCGATCTCACTGTGCAAGCAGATCCTGCTGCTCGAACCGGATCATTGCGAAGCCCTGGACCGTTTGCACTTGCTGTACAGCGAGTCCACGCCCGTCGGCGGGGAGCCTTCAGCGAATGGAAAGTCTTCAGCGAATTGGGAGCCTTCAGCGAATGGGAAGCCTTCAGCGAATGGGAAGTCCTCAGCGCTGGAATCTCCCGACACGCCAACCCGCGACCCCGGGCCAACGCAGAGTGCCCCCCTCGAAGAACTCATGCTCACCGAGATCGTGCCCGGCGCAGCTCCCGCCGGAGGGAATGACCTCGGCGACATGGGAATCGCGGAGATCCCGATTGCCGATGCGGCGGCAGACTCGAGCGCCTGCGCAAAGCTGGCCCGCACGCCCCTCTTCGGCTCGTTGCCCGAGGAGAGCCTGCGCGGCTTGATCGAACGAATCGAGCTGGTCAGCCTGAAGGAGGGCGAGGTGCTCTTCCACCAGGGCGATCGCGCCGACACCCTCTACATCGTGGCCGAGGGCGCCGTGATCCCGATCGCCGAGGAGAAGGGGCGGCGCAAGCTCGCGGTGCTCGAGCCCGGCAGCTTCTTCGGTGAGATCGGGCTGATGACCAATCAACCCCGCAACGCCACCATCACGGCCATGGTCGATAGTCGCCTGCTCGCGATCGACCGCAAGGTGATGTGGCAGATGATCAAGAAGCACCCACCCGTGCTGCAGGTGATGCTGCGCTTCCTGCGCGACCGGGTCGTCGATCGTCTGCTGCGATCGAATCCGTTCTTTCTCGCCTTTCCGGCCAGGGACCGGCCGGCGGTCGCGAAGCTCTTCCGCTTCATCGAGGCACGCGACGGCAGGGTTCTCATCGAGGAGAAGCAGCCAGCGGAGAACCTCTACGCCCTTCTCAGCGGAACCGTTCAGGTGATCCAGATGGGAACCGACGGCGACAAGGTGCTGGCCGAACTCGGGCCCGGCAGCCTCTTCGGTGAGATGTCCCTGCTCGACGCCGAGCCCGCGGTGGCGTCGGTCGTGGCGAGCGGCAAGTGCTGGGCACTGGCCCTCTCGCGTGAGCGTCTCGTGAAGCTGATGCGCGGAAATCCCGAGGCTGCGCGAATCATCCAGGAGCTCGCTCGCGAGCGACTCAGTCAGAACCAGGGAAGAATCAAGGCCTTCATTCCCCGGAACGACGACCCCCTCGGATCGGTCTAGAGATGGATACCGACTCGAAATCGACGGCCCTCGAGCCCGAA
>CBDUYG010000655.1:0-2649 GCA_965371385.1 uncultured Myxococcales bacterium
CCGACACGCGCCGCGACGAGCATCCCCTCCGAGTAGGCAATATAACCCTCCTCCGCACCGCACATCATCGTGAGGGTTCCGACCAGGGAGGAGAGGCCGAAGGATTGAAGCAGATTCGCGACGCCGAGCTCCGCCAGCTCGCCCTTGATTCCTCCCAGGCGACGATTGCTCTCAGCAGCCTCGAGTCTCTCGAGGAACCACGCCGTTCGCGTCTCATCCCCGGGATCCGGATCGAAGCGAAGGCCAATCGCAGGAATCGCCCCCGCGTCGCCCTCGAGATGGCGTGCGACTCGTCCCGAGATCGCGATCTCCTCGCCAGTAAAGGGGTTGATGATGTGAATCCTCGCCGCTTCCCCGACCTCCGGCGGATCTCCGGAAATCGAGATCAACATTCCCGACGCACTGATGTCTCGCGTCAGGCCCTCGAACTCGCCGCCGGAGGCGAGCTCCACTCGAGCGTGAACACGCGCGGCATGACGCTCCGAGTCCCGGCGATCGGCGGGACTGGGGCGCTTCGGAGCTTCGTCCTCGGGATCGGGCGTTTCCGGCGCTCCTACCAGATGAGGCTCGAAGAGCCGGCGGATCTTGTCCATCGGACTCGTCAACTGCAGCGCGATTCCCGGCGTGGCGCCCGCCGAAGCGAGCTCGCGGGGCACGCAATGCACCACCTCTCCTTCGAGAGTGATCTGTTCCCCGCAGAACCTCAGCTCGATTCCGATCTCGACGCGAGTGCGAAGCTCATGCGGCTCGTCCGTCACCACGAAGATCCCGCCCTTCGAGATGTTTTCCTCAAATTGCTTCTTCAGGGACTCTTGCGAGTCGAAGATGACGGCCAGCATGGGGCGGCTCCAGAACGGTCCTGCAAGCGCGGCTACGTGGCCACGTAGCCCCGTATCGGATGATCGGCGCGACAACCCAACCACGACCGGCAGCGAAGATGGGCTCTTCGCCCCGGCCCCGAGGCTCGGATGCGCTACAAGCACATCCGAATCTATCGGGGTAAAATACCCTCCACTCTCGAGGTTCCCGGCGGGATCCTACGCAACTCTCCGGCAGGGATCCGGACCCTGGCGGATACCGCTGGATTTCACCAGCGCGACGGATACCGGGAGCGGAAGCCACGGCATCGTCTATTGTCGAACGCTCTTTCATCAGCGTGTCGTGACCAGCCCAGCGAAGGCCCCGAGAGGAGGTACCCAAAGATGACCAGTCGCAGCGGAGACTCGGAGATTCAGGATCCGGACGAGAAGAGTCGCAGCGAGATTCGCGCTCAGCTCACCGGCCCCGGTGGCCCCTTCGAGATTACAGAGGAGCCGGTGCTCGGCGAGGTGATGCCGGTCTTCAAGAACCGCCTCACCTCCTTGCGCGAGATGCTGCAGCAGTCGGCATTGCACGGCGACAAGGAATACCTCGTCCTGGGCGATCGCCGCATCAGCTACACCGAAAACGCGAAGCTCGTCGCCTCGGTCGCAGCGGCTCTGCGCGAAGAGCATGGAATCCAGAAGGGAGACCGCGTCGCGATCCTGGCCGCGAACTGCCCCGAGTGGGTGATCACGTTCTGGGCGACGGTGAGCCTGGGCGGAATCGTGAGCGCTCTCAACGGCTGGTGGACCGCAGAAGAGATCCGCTACGGCATCGAATTGAGCGAGCCCAAGCTCCTGATCGGCGATCGCAAGCGCCTCAGCCGGGTCGAAGGCCTGGACCTGGGAACGAAGGTGCTGGAGATCGAATCCGATTTTTCCGCGCTGGAAGGCCACTCGCCCGACGCCTCGCTCTCGAACGTATCGATCTCAGAGGACGATCCGGCGCTCATCCTCTTCACCAGCGGAACCACCGGACGGCCCAAGGGAGCGGTCGTCTCCCATCGCGCGCTCGCCGGATTCGTCCAGGTCCAGACGATGCACGGCCTCGAGCGGATCATGCTCGGCATGCGGTCGGACGATGCGCCGGCTCCCGAGGCCGATCCACCCACGCCATGCGCTCTCGTGACCGTGCCCCTCTTTCATCTCTCCGGCCTCTACACGATGGCGATCATGATGCTCGCAACGGGCTCCAAGACGGTCTACCGATCGGGGCGCTTCGATCCCGAGGACGTGCTGCGCCTGATCGAGAAGGAGAGGGTCACGATCTGGACCGCGCTGGGAAGCATGGGTCCCCAGGTTGCCAACCATCCTTCGATCGGGAAATACGATCTCTCGAGCATCCGCAACATCGGATTCGGTGGCGCGCCGACGAGTCCCGCCCTCCAGGAGAAGCTGCTCCGGGCCTTCCCCACCGCTTCGGGCAACTTCGGCATGGGCTACGGGCTCAGCGAATCGGGCGGGGTGGGTGCCGGAATCGGCGGAAGGGAGCTCGCACTCCATCCCACCTCCACCGGACGCGCATCGGTCACCAACGAGATCCAGATCTGGGATGACGAGGGCAAGGTCGTCCCGGAGGGTGTGTACGGTGAAATCATGATCCGCAGTCCCTACCTGATGCTCGAGTATTGGCACAATCCGGAGGCAACGGCGAAGGCCCTCAGGCCGGGGCGCTGGCTCGCCACCGGCGACATTGGCTGCCTGCGGGGCGGCTATCTCTTCATCAACTCCCGAGCTCGCGATCTCATCCTGCGCGCCGCCGAGAACATCTACCCGGTCGAGATCGAGC
>CBDUYG010000656.1:0-2632 GCA_965371385.1 uncultured Myxococcales bacterium
GCCGGCTCGGATCTCGCCAGCTTGAAAACCTCGGGCCGCCGCGAGGGCGATCACTACATCGTGAACGGACAGAAGATCTGGACCTCGTACGTTCAGAGCGCCGAGTTCATCATCCTGCTGGTCCGGACCGATCTCGAGTCCTCGGGGCGCCGGGGCATCTCGGTGCTGCTGGTGCCGATGGATCTCGAGGGCATCGAAGTGAGGGAGATCCCGTCGGTGGTGGGCGAGCGCTACTTCCACGAGGTCTTCTTCACCGACGTGAAGGTGCCGGTCGAAACGCTGCTCGGTCCCGAGCACAACGGCTGGGATGTCGTCAACTACGCGCTCCAATACGAGCGAGTCGGGGCCGCGCGCTATGCCCGGGCTGCCCTGACTCTGGATCGCCTGGCCGAGCTGGCAAAGGAGCGGGGTCTGCTCTCCGATCCCATCATCGTCGATCGGCTGGGAGAAGCGCGAACCCTCTGCGAGGCGGCGCGCGTATTGACCTATCGCGTGATCGACCTGCGCGCCCACGGTTCGCCGCCGACCGCCGACAGCCAGCTCGCTCGGGTGGCGGCGACTCGCGTCGATACGGCCGTTGGCGGCCTGGCGCTCGAGATCTTCGGTCCCGATGCGCTGGAGTACGGCTCGTTTGCCGACTCGAATTATCGCATGGCAATGACCGCTGGTATTGCGGTCGGAGCCACCGAGGTGCAGCTGAATCTGATTGCCAGCCGTTTTCTGGGCTTGCCGCGGGAGTAGGGCGCGGGGGCTTGGCGAGGAGCGCGACGGCTTCAGGAGGAGAGTGCCGCGGCTTCGCGAGGATACCGACGCAGCCTTGCAAGGAAGAGCGCGGCATCGCGAGAAGCAGTGACGTGGCTTCGGAAGGAAGAGCGCCGCGGCTTCGCGAGGATACCGACGCGGCCTTGCAAGGAAGAGCGCTGCTACGCAAGGAAATGTGACGCGGCTTCGCGAGGAAGAGCGACCCAGCTTCGGGAGGAGATCGAGAATTGGATTACGAGCTCAACGAAGACCAGCAGGCGATCCTGGATGCCGTCGATTCGCTGCTCGAACGGCACGCGGGACCGGCGCGCGCCATCGAGCTTCAGCCCGCGGGCCGCTATGACGTCGAGCTCGAAGCAGCGCTGCACGATGCAGGCTTCCTCGACGTGGCGCGAGACGACTCGATGGGCCCTCTCGAAGCAGCGCTCGTATGCGAGTCTATCGCCAAGGCGGGAGGTGTCGTTTCCGCTGGGGTCGCTGCGCTGATCGCACCCGCCCTCAGCGAGGAAGAGCTCCCCCTGCCGATCGCCGTTACGGGAGTCGATCAGGAGGGCCCGATCCGCTTTGGCTCCGATGCACGGACACTCTTGATTCTGGCCGGCGATGAGGCGCGAGTATCGTCCCTCGAGCCCGGCGAGTCGAAGCCCGTGCCCTCCAACTTCGGCTATCCGATGGGAGGTCGGCCCGATGACCTCGCGACTCGGGGCCGCTCCCTCGGAGCGGGAAGCGGTGACAAGCTGGCCCGCTGGTGGAGACTCTCCCTTGCGGTCGAGGCGGCCGGGACGATGATCGCAGCCCTCGACCAGACCGTGGGCTACCTCAAGGAGCGCCGGCAGTTCGGTCGTGCGATCGCGTCGTTCCAGGCCGTCCAGCACCGCCTCGCGGAGTGTGCGATCTCTTCCCAGGGGAGTCGCTGGCTCGCGCTCGAGGCGGCGCACAAGGGAGCGCCCGAGGAGATGGCCGCGACGGCCGTTGCCTACGCGATGAGCTCTGCGGCCCAGGTCTTCGCCGAGACCCACCAGCTCTCGGGCGCGATCGGCTTCACCCGGGAGCACGATCTCCACGTCTGGAGCATGCGTCTACAGGCCCTGCGGCTCGAGATGGGGGGCGTGTCGGGCCATCGCCGGGCCATCGTGGAAGCGCGTTGGGGGACTCAGTGAGGGGCGGATGGTCGTGAAGGAGCGGATCCGATGAGTATCGATCTCGCGTTCGATGACGGGCAGGAGGCGATCGCCCAGGCAATCGCGCAGCTCTGCACGGACGCCTGCGACGAAGATACGGTCAAGGCCGCTACGGGTCGTTTTCCACGCGAGCTCTGGAGTCAGCTCGCGGAGCTCGGAATGCTCGCCATCGCGACGCCCGAGGGCGAAGGGGGCGCGCTCGAGATGGTGGCCGCGATGGAGTCCCTTGGCAGCGCCGTGTTTCCCGGCCCCCTGGTCGCGACCTTCCTTGCGACCCAGGTTCTCGACGAGGCGGATCGCCAGGAGGTGATCGAGGGGCGGTCGATCGTCTCCGCGGGAAGCGGGGGGCTGATGCCCTGGGCCCCGTGCGCGAATCTCTTCCTGGAGATCGACGGAGACCGGATCTGGCGAGCCGAGCCGACCGCTGACATCCAGGAAATCGAAACCCTGGGCGGCGAGCCGTGGGGACGAGTCGAGCTGCGACGGGAGCGCGAGTTCGAGGGGGGCGCCGCGGCTCTGGTCTTCGCCGACATTGCCCTGGCGGCGTATCAGGCCGCGGCGGGGAGGGCGCTGGTCACTGCCGCCAGCGAGCACGCGGCGGCCCGAAAGCAGTTCGGTCGCGCGATCGGAGAGTTCCAGGCCGTCGCTCATCCGCTCGCGGATTGCAGCATGCGCTTGTCGGCGTCCAC
>CBDUYG010000657.1:0-2630 GCA_965371385.1 uncultured Myxococcales bacterium
TTCGCCGAAGATCTCCGTGAGATCATCCATCCGGTCGCCCTCCATCGCCACGAGCATCTCGCTTACCGCTTCCTCGGGATCGCTGTAGACGCGCTGTCCATCGCGCATACCGCTGCCGCAGGAAACCACGAGCGCTACGAAGAGCAAGAAGATCGAGGTCTTCGCGATTGTCTGACTACGCATGACGATGGCCCTTTTCCATTGGATCCACTGAATCGACTAAATCGAAAGTTGGGTGACACCTGGCGCGCCCATCCCTTCTCCCCCGCAGCCCGCTTCGCACGTGCGGGGCTCGGAGTCGGAGGATCAACGCCTCCTGCCGCCCCCGCCGCCCCTTCCCCCACCGCCCCTCGACCGGCCTCCACCGCCGCCGCCACGGCTCATGGAGCCTCGAGAGCTGTGCGACCGGGAGTTCCCCGAGCTGCGATAGCCGCCCATCGAGCTCTTGCCGCTATTGCTGCGTGAGCTCTGTGAGCCGCGTGACGATGACGAGCCCCAGCTCGAGCTGCTCGTCGCCTGGCGGCTGCGCGAAGACGACGAGCCCTGTCGCGACGATGCCGATGAGGAACGGTCGCGCGTTCCGGAGCTCGCGCGATCTCGCGAGCCGCCGCCGGATCGATCCTTCGTTCCGGCGCTCGCGCGATCCTTGCCTCCAGCGGATGAGCGGTCGCGTGACCCGGCGCCCGATCCGTCCCGGCCTCCGCCGCCGGCTCGATCGCGGCTTCCTGTGCTCGCTCGATCCTGCGATCCTGCACTGGCCCCATCCCGCTTTCCGGAACCCGCGCGATCCCGTGAGCCCGTCGAGGCTCCCTTTCGATCTCGAGTCGCCTGATCCCGCGCGGAGGGTCGACCGCCGGCCTTGCTCTTGTCGGGCTTCCAGGCATCTCCGCCGCCCCCGGGTCGATTCCCCGGTCGGTCGCCTCCACCACCCGGACGATCCCCAGGCCTGTTTCCACCGCCAGGGTTGTTGATGTTGATGTTCTTGTTGATGTTGATGTTCCCACCACCGTAGCGGCCGTAGCCGCCGTATCGACCCCAACCGATGCCGAAGGCCACCGCCGTGCCGACGAACATCCCCGTCCAGAACACGGCATGAGGATTGTAGTAATAGGGATAGGGGGCGGAGTAGTAGTAGGGATAGGGTGTCGACTGAACGACGACCACCTGGGCCGGCTGGTAGGTGGGGACGTAGATCACCTCGGTGCTGGCGGACTCGATGATGATCGTCTCCTTCTCGACCACCACCTTCTGCTGCTCGTTCGTCTGGAGGTTCCCCGCGTCCTGGACTCTGTGCCGGAACGACTGAACCGCGTCCATGACCGCGTCCTGATCCTGGGCCACGGCCTCACCCAGCTTCCATGTCCAGTCGAGGTCGCCATTCATCAGCTGCAGGACTTCCGGGTAGTTGAGCAGCGCGAGCACGCTCGTATCCCATTCCTCGCTCGGCTTCAGATCGGGATCGCTCTTGTGTTTCTCGAGAAAACGAGAGGCCTGAACGATCTCGATCGGATAGGTGGAGGCGGGCAGGACCACGGCGAGCAGCTCATCGGGATAGAGCGCAATCGGTCCGAGCAGCTCCTCGAGCTCCTCGGTCGTCATGCCGAGATCGCTCTCCGGGGACGCATCGCCCGACTCCTGCCCAGCACCCTGGGCCGATGGGTCCGTGGCAGAAGAATCGGCCGACCAGCCGACACCGGGTGGAAATGCCAGCGCGATGACGAGCGCGAGAGCCAGGATATCTCTCGGCCCGTACGCCCCACTCCAGCCTACGGCTTGCATGCTTCGATCTCCCATGGCGCCATGACTCCCAGTCGAGAGAGCCCCGCTCGAGCTCGGGCGCGACCACACCCTGGCCTTTGAGCCGGACCTTCAGCGCCCCACCTTAGCAGCCCGGGATCGACTCGACCCGTGATCGGCCACAGACCGTTGGTGTCCGCCCTGGACTCTGGGTCTTGCCGGCCCCGTTCGTGCGCAGCCGAACGCCCCCGCGATCGTACGACGCGGCGGTCGCTTCTGCGTCGACCGCCGATTGCTCCTGCTCTACTGTGTCGCATCGAAGAAATCGCAGCCCTGTCGCCTCGCCGCTCGAAGGATCTCGAGGTGAGAGCAACTCGAACCACCGGAGTTGCTCCAGAAGGAGTCGATCCAATGGACGCCAGCCTCGCAACATCAACCCTTCAGGACGCTCTCGACGCGAGCACTTCCATGATCTCGGCCTGGGGACTGAGCGTCCTCGGCGCGATCGCGGTCTTCATCCTCGGCCGCTGGATCGCCAGGATGCTCAAGCGCGGCACCGTTTCGGCCCTCGAACGAGGCAGAATCGACACGACGCTGATCCCCTTCCTGAGCTCGGCGGTCTACTACGGCGCCCTCGCGATCGTGCTGGTCGCGGTGCTCAATCTCTTCGGCATCCAGACGACTTCGCTCATCGCCATTCTCGGCGCGGCCAGTCTGGCCATCGGCCTTGCGCTGCAGGGAACGCTCTCGAACTTCGCCGCAGGCACCATGCTCCTGATCTTTCGGCCCTTTCGCATCGGCGACTACGTAGAGGTCGCCGGTTCTTCGGGCAGTGTGTCCGAGATCGGCGTCTTCACGACGCAGCTCAACACACCGGACAACATTCAAGTCAC
>CBDUYG010000658.1:0-2628 GCA_965371385.1 uncultured Myxococcales bacterium
TCGGTCGTGCATCCAGTCGACTCGCCGACGACCTCTCGGCAGCGATCCTCGAGCAGGACGACCTCGAGACCGTGCGCGACGGCGCCCCCGCCTACCTGCTCGCCGTCGACGGAATGATCGAGGGCCAGCCGGAGAATATCCAGCTGCTCTCGACGGGCGCTCGCCTCTATTCCGCCTATGCATCCGCCTTCGTCGAGAATCCGGAGCGCCGCATCAAGATGACCACCCGCGCCCTCGGCTATGCCCGGAGAGCGCTTTGCCTCGTCAACTCCGAGATCTGCGCCGCAATCGACGAGCCCTACGATGGCTTCGTCCCCTCCCTCGAGACGGCGACCCCCGAGCATCTGGCCGAGCTCTACGGATTCGGATCAGCCTGGGCGACCTGGGTGCAGGCGAACGCCGGGGATTGGGGCGCGGTCGCCGAGCTACCCAAGATCCAGGCCCTGATGGAGCGGGTGATCGAGCTCGACGAGAGCTACGACGACGGGCAGCCCCACCTCGTCCTGGGAGTCCTCGACACCCTGCGACCCGCCAGCATGGGGGGGCAGCCCGAAAAGGGCCGGGATCACTTCGAACGGGCGATCGAGATCAGCCAAGGTCAGAATCTCATGGCCAAGGTAATGCTGGCCGAGAGCTATGCTCGGCTGATCTTCGACAAGGAGCTGCACGACCGCTTGCTGGAGGAAGTGCTGGCCGCCGACCCCCACTCCGGGAGTCGAACGCTGGTGAATACGATGGCGCAGCTGCGTGCGCAGGAACTCCTCGCCGATTCAGATGAATACTTCTGACCTCTCCGATCTCAAATCATCTCTTCGAAAACCAGACGAGGACCCCGCGTAGCACCATGTTTGAAAGATTCATGAATTCGATCTCGAGGCTCGCTCTCCCGTTTCACCGCATCCGCCACGGGGCCGCCGCAGGGCTGATCGGCATCCTTGGGCTCTTCCTCGTTGCAGGCGCCGAAGCGAAAACCTTGAAGATCGCGACGGTGGTGCCCGACGGAAGCTCCTGGATGCAGGAGATGCGACAGGCTGCGAAGGAAATCAAGACCCGAACCAATGGGCGAGTGAAGCTCAAGTTCTACCCCGGCGGCATCATGGGCAACGAACAGACGGTGCTGCGCAAGATGCGGGTGGGCCAGCTGCACGGCGGCGCCTTCACGACCGGCGCCCTCGCGCCCTCGTTCCCCGATGTCGAGCTCTACAGTCTGCCGATGCTCTTCCGCTCCTACGAAGAGGTCGACTATCTGCGGGAGCGGCTCGACGGCCGCATCATCGAGGGGCTCGAAGAAGCCGGGCTCGTGCCCCTCGCGATTGGGGACAACGGATTCGCGTACATCCTCTCCAAGCAGCCCATCCGCCGCGTCAGCGACTTCGGCGGCAAGAAGGTCTGGATCCTCGAAAACGACATCATGAGCCGGGCGACCCTCAACATCGCGGGAGTCTCGCCGGTGCCTCTCTCGCTCGCCGACGTCTACACCGGCCTTCAGACCGGGCTGATCGACACGGTCGCCGGGCCGCCCATGGGCGTGATCGCGTTCCAGTGGCACACCAAGGTGAAGTACCTGACGGACGTCCCCCTGATGTACCTCGTCGGTATCTTCGCGATCGACAAGCGGGCCTTCAGCAAGCTCTCACTGGGCGATCAGGCGATTCTCCGCGAGGTCGTTGCGGCAACGAACGCTCGGCTCGACGCCGACAGCCGCGCGAGCGAAAAGAACGCCATGGAGGCGCTGAAGAAGCAGGGCATCGAGTTCGTCTCCGCGACGTCTCCAGAAGAAATCGAGCGCTGGCGCCGCATCACCCAGGAGGCGGAGGCGGAGCTCCGCAAGAAGAAGATCTACTCGGAGGATCTGTTCGAAGAGATCCACCGGATCCTCGAAGAATACCGCGCGCAGCATGCCCAGTAGCGGTTCCCCGGGCGCGCAGGGTGGTGGCCCGGACGAGCCCCACGGCCAAGGCGAGCACCGCGGCGAGGTTGAGCGCCGCGGCGAGGGTGAAGGTAAGGGCGAAGTCGAAGGCCGCGACTCGGCCGGCTTCCTCGAACACGCCCTGAGCGCCCTCCATCGGGTCGAGGACGCCTTCCTCGCCGGACTCCTGCTCGCGATGATCGTGCTCGCCCCCACGCAGATCGTGCTGCGAAACTTCTTCGACACCGCGATCTCCTGGGGCGACCCGGCGCTGAGGGCTCTGGTGCTCTGGATCGGCCTGCTCGGGGCCCTAGCGGCGACCCGCGGCAACCGACACATCACGATCGATGTGCTCTCGCACGTTCTGCCCGAGCGTTTGCAGGCGGGTGTGCGTACGCTCACGAATGCGTTCGCTCTGGGAGTCTGCGGGCTCGTCGCCTATCACGGCTGGCGCTTCGTGCGGGACGAGCACGAGTTCGAGAGCGTGGCCTTCGCCGGCGTGCCCTCCTGGGTGATCGAGTCGGTGATCCCCGTCGCATTCGGCTTGATGGCCCTTCGTTTCGCGCTCCTCACCCTCTCGTCCCTGCGAGAGCTCGCGCGCGGAGGAGCCGCGAGCGCGCCATGATGATTTCAGTCCTGCTCATCCTCGTGGCCCTCCTGGGTGCCCCACTCTTCGCAGTGATCGCCGCCAGCGCGCTCGCCGGTTTTTACAGCGAGGA
>CBDUYG010000659.1:0-2622 GCA_965371385.1 uncultured Myxococcales bacterium
CGGTAGAGACGCTCACCGATGAGCCGCTCGAGCAGCCGCGCCCGCGCCTGGGAATAGGTCAGCCGAGGATCGCGATCCATCATTCCTGAAATCGAGATTTCGCGCGCCTGCTGCGACATCGCGAAGGCCAGCTCGACGCGGCCCGCCGGACCCAGCTTCTGCTGCAGGGAGCGCTGCACCTCGCTGGCTTCGCGGCTCGTATCTCGTGACTGCATCGAGCCAGAGTAGCCAGTCGTGCGGCCGCGTCGAAGCGCGTTCGACATCGAAGCCCGTCGGCAGCCCTCCCAGGCTCGAGAGCCTTCCCCCTGCGTCCGATCATCGGCCCAAGAGCCGGGAATGCCCCCCTTCCCTCCTCAGATTCTGTCCACCCCCACCTTGACCTCCATCGTCAGGCGCTTAGCGTTCCGCCCCTGAGGGCAAATAGGGGAGTACTGTGAGCGACGAAAACGACTCTGTTCGGGACCCGGAAGCTGCGGCCGAGACGGCGCAGCCCGATGTCATCGAGGTGATCGGGCCCGGCGATGAGGCCTTCGAGGTGCCGCTGGAGCTGCCGCTGCTGCCGGTGCGCGACGTGGTGATCTATCCCGGAGTGACGGTGCCCCTGGCGATCGGTCGGATCAAGTCCCTGAGCGCCCTCGATCAGGCCGGCCCCGACGGCTTCCTGCTGGTCGTGACCCAGCGTGAGGCCGAGGTACAGGACCCTACGATGGAGGAGCTCCATGAGGTGGGGACGATCGTGCGCGTGATGCGCATCATCGACGCCCGCCGAGAGGGCAAGCAGGCCCTGGTGGTCGGTGTTGCCCGGGCCCGGGTCGGGTCCGTCCGTGTCCTGGAGCCAGCCGTGCGAGTTGCGGTGGAGCCGCTCCCCGATCAGCCCCTGGCGGGTGAGGAGGCCGAGGCCACCTGGCGGCGGGTCATCGTGCTCGCCCAGCGCGTCATCGATCTACGCGAAGACCTGCCCGACGAGTGGAAGGCCTTCCTGGCCGGGATTCCGAGCGCGGGAATGTTGACCGACCTGGTCGCGTCGAACCTGCCCCTTCCGCCCGAAGAGCGGATACGACTGCTCGAAATCTCGGACCCCGAGCTACGCCTGGGGCTGATCGAGGAGCACCTCGAGCGCGAGGTGACGATCGCCGAGACCCAGCAGACCCTCAGCCGGCGCTCGATCGACGAGGAGGTCGACCCGAAGCGCCGGGACCGGATGCTGCGCAGCCGCATGCGCGAGATCCAGGCCGAAATCGGCGAAGGCGACGCGGGGCTGCGCGAGGTCGACGAGCTACGCGAGCGTCTCGACGCAGCGAACCTGCCCGAGGAGGCCGACGAGCAGGCCGAGCGCGAGCTCAAGCGGCTCTCCGCCCTGCCCCAGCACGCCCCGGATCGTCACCTGATCCGGACCTACCTCGAGTGGATTCTCGATCTACCCTGGAGCGTCCAGACCGAGGACAAGCTCGATCTCGTCGAAGCGAGGCGGATCCTCGACGAAGACCACCATGGTCTCGACAAGATCAAGCAGCGCGTGCTCGAGTATCTCGCCGTGCGCAAGCTGGCCCCGAACGCCAAGGCGCCGATTCTCTGCTTCGTGGGGCCACCCGGTGTGGGCAAGACCTCGCTCGGCAAGTCGATCGCGCGGGCCATGGAGCGCAAGTTTGCGCGGGCGTCCCTCGGCGGCGTTCGCGACGAGGCCGAGATCCGTGGGCATCGCCGCACCTACGTGGGCGCAATGCCTGGCCGGGTGATTCAGAGCCTAAAGCGTGCGGGCTCGCGCAACCCGATCTTCGTGCTGGACGAGATCGACAAGCTGGGCTCGGACTTCCGCGGCGATCCCTCCTCAGCCCTGCTCGAGGTCCTCGACCCCGAGCAGAACCAGGCCTTCAGCGATCACTACCTCGAGGTCCCCTTCGACCTCAGCCGTGTGCTCTTCATCGCCACTGCCAACACCCTGTCGACGATTCCGCCGGCCCTGCTCGACCGCATGGAGGTGATCGAGCTCACGGGCTACACCGAGCGGGAGAAGGTCGCGATCGCTCGCGAACACCTGATCGGCAAGCAGATCGAAGCTCACGGCCTCCACCCGGATCAGGTCGAGATCACCGACTCGGCCCTCGAGAAAATCGTGCTCGAGTTTACGAGCGAGGCCGGGGTTCGTAACCTCGAGCGTCACATCGCCACCCTGATGCGCAAGGCGGCCCGTCGCTTTGCGGAGGTAAAGGACGAGGCGCCCGATACGCGCATCGTGGTCGATGACGAGTTCGTGACCGAGTCCCTCGGTGCGCCGCCTCACCTGCCCGAAAAGGCCGAGCGCAAATCCCAACCCGGCACCGCGGTCGGGCTGGCGGTCACAGCCCACGGCGGACAGATCCTCTTCATCGAGGCGACCCGCATGGCGGGGGGCAAGGGCATTCGGCTGCGCCTCACGGGACAGCTGGGCGACGTGATGCGCGAGTCGGCAGAGGCCGCGCTCTCGTGGATCCGCTCTCATGCGGACGAGCTCGGGCTCGACGAGGACGCCCTCTCGCCCTGCGAGATTCATCTCCACGTTCCCGCCGGTGCGGTTCCCAAGGACGGCCCCTCGGCGGGGGTCGCGATGGTCACGGCCCTGGTCTCGGCGCTCTCCGATCGCCC
>CBDUYG010000660.1:0-2612 GCA_965371385.1 uncultured Myxococcales bacterium
CCGGCCTGCCCCGCCTCGAGGAGATCGAAGAAGGTCTCGGGATCGGGGCCATCGATGATGCGGGGAAGCGTCGCGCTGCGATACACCGCGACGTTGACGCCGGCGGCAAAGGTCTCGAAATCTCCGACCCGGGCCGGCAGACGCCGAATCGAGTCCACTGCACGGACGCCCGGCCGCGAGCTGAGGAGCGCGACCAGCTCGTTGTCGAAGCGTGCGTGGGTCCGGTCGATCATCGTGGTCGCCGGGGTGAGATAGATATCCGCCCGGATCACATGCTCGATCCAGTCCTGGAGCTCGAGACGAAAGCTCGAGACCATCGTCGCCATTCCGATCGACATCGAGAGCGCGATGGTCAGCGCCGCGAGCGCGACCCCCGTCCGGCTGAGTGAGGCTCGGATGTTGCGCGCCGCCATGCCCGCGATCACGCCGCCCATCGCCTCGAGCAGGGGTTGGAGATGCGCGAGGATGAACGAGCCAAGGAAGGGAACGATCAGTCCGATCGCCAGGGCGAGGCAGACGGCGGCGATATATCCCGGAACCGGGCTGTCGCTCGGGAAGAGCACGCTCGCGAAGGCGAGGGCGATGAGGGGCACGCCGATCCACGGCGCGCGGCGGAAGCGCCGGGCGGCCTGACTCTCGACTTCGCTGCGCGCCGATGTATGAGCGGGCCGGGTCGCGGCCGCCTCGGCGGCGGGGAAGAGGGCGGCCGCCAGGGCGGCGAGCATCCCGACTGCGCCGGCCTTGATGAAGATAGCCGGCGCCAGGGCGAGGGTGTCGCCGCGAACGTAGCCGTAGAGGTCACTCGCCGTCTGCGAGATGCCCTGGAGTGCGAGCCGGCCGGCGCCGATGCCCAGCAATAACCCGAGCCCCGTGCCGAGGACACCGATCATGGCGGCTTCGATGAGCCAGGCGCCGAGGACCTCGCCCCGCGTGGCGCCGAGGCAGCGCACGATGCCGAGCTGGGGCCGTCGTCTCAGTACGGCGATCAGCATCGTGTTGTAGATCAGGAAGAGGGAGACGAAGAGGGCGAGGTAGCTGAGGGCGCCGAGATTCATGCTCAGGGCCTGGAGCATGGATTCCAGGGAGCGCGCGGAGCCGCCGGGGCTTCCGATCTCGAGGCCGGGTGGCAGGGCATCGGCGACGGCGGCCAGGGTGGCGGCGCGTCGAGCATCATCGGGGATGACGAGGTCGATGCGGGTGACGTCGGTTCGGCCCGTCAGCTCCTGGGCGGTGGCGAGGTCGGCAAAGGCGAGGTTGTCGGGGATCGCGAGCTCGCCGACCTCGTCGGGAAGTGCGCCGAGAATGTAGGCCGGGACGCGCCGGGCCCCGATGATGAGCTCGATCGGTTCGCCCGGATCGAGGCCGCTTCGGGCCAGGAAGGGCGCAGAAACCAGGAGCGCTCCAGGCATGGCGATGAACTCGAGGAAATCACCGGCCGCTCCCGGATCTCCCTCTTCGCCCCCGAGTCCGAGGCTCCGCACACCGCCCTCGGCGAGGGGATCGATGCCCAGCAGGCGCAGAGGCTCCTGGGCGAGCACCACCGTCTCGAGCACCGGTGCAGCGGCCTCGACCCCGGGAATCCGTGCAAGCACTGCTGCGAGCTCGCCCGGGACGTCGCTGCCTGCCGGGATGACCTGATGCGTCGTGCGTCCCTCGAGCTGTTCGAGGGTCCGCTTGAAGGAGCTCACGGTGCTGCCGCTTCCGAGGTCGATCGCCACGATGGCTGCGACGCCCAGCGCGATGCCGAGGGCGGGAAGCAGGGCTTGATTGGGATAGCGGGTCCAGAAGGGGAGGTGGGCAAGGCGTAGCAGGCGCAGCATCAGCCGCGACCTTCTTCGAGACGCGCGTCGCGCGTCGGGACGATCCGCCCCCCCTCCATCGATGCAATTCGCTGGGCTGCCCGGGCGGCCTCGGCGCTGTGGGTCACGAGCACGACCGTCACGCCGTGGCGCTGATTGACGTCGCGCAGCAGCTCGAGCGTACGCGCGGCCGTCTCCGCATCGAGATTGCCCGTGGGTTCGTCGGCGAGGATCACGTCCGGCTGGTTGATCAACGCGCGGGCGGTGGCGACGCGCTGCTGCTCACCGCCGCTCAGGTGGTCGGGCATCTCGGTCGCGCGATCCACCAGGCCAAGCTCGTCGAGCAGGGCGAGGCCGCGCTCGCGAATCGGGCCGCTCCTGCCGCCCCCGAGCATCGCGGGCAGGGTGACGTTGTCGAGCACGGAGAGCATTGGAAGCAGGTTGAAGAACTGGAAGACGATCCCGATGCGATCCCGGCGCAGGCGCGTCAGGGTCGCGTCGTCGAGCTCGGTGATCTCGCGATCGCCGATGCTGATCGTTCCGGCGTCGGGCGCTTCGAGACCGGCGATACAGTTGAGGAGAGTGGACTTCCCGCATCCGCTGCGTCCGAGGAGCGCCAGGAAGCAGCCGGACTCGATTTCGAGATCGAGATCGCGGAGCACGACGTGGGTCTGCCCCCCGTCCTGGAATGCCTTGGTGAGTCCCTGGATCCGGATCATCGTCTCCGCCGTGCCGCTCGGCTGGGGAGTCGAATCAACCATTCTCGACGCAACCGGGCCGGCCAAGCCGAGGTGCAGGCTAACACAGACGAGT
>CBDUYG010000661.1:0-2609 GCA_965371385.1 uncultured Myxococcales bacterium
TATGGCAACGTGATCTACGGCGAGGGCTTTCGACCCGCTGCCGTCATCGATTGGGAGATGGCACTGCTCGGTCCAGCGGAGATCGACCTCGGTTGGTTCACATTCATTCACAACACGACGGTCATGTGGCTGAAGGATCTGCCGGGCTTCCTCGGCCACGCGGAAGTCGTGGAGCTATACACAGCCAGGCTCGGCCGTGAGGTGATGGATCTTCACTTCTTCGAAGCCTGGGCCGGCTTTCGCGCCGCGGCCATCGCCGCTCGATTGGTGCAGGGCGACCATCAACGTGGTGACTGCAAGGATCTGAAGCAGCAGGAGCGCACCCCGGCATTACAGAGCCTGCGGCGGCTGATCGATCTTCCCGAGGCGAGGTAGCAGCACTCGCCGGCGCGTCACGATCCCGGATCGCGCGCGCCCTCGAGCCGCTCGACCGAGACCGGGATTGCGCTCATGCGCGGGATGCCCGTGTGGGGATCATAGTCGTGCTCCACGCTGATCAGTCTCCCTGTGTTGCTGCCAATCTCGAGCAGCTCGGCATCGCGCTCGGGACCGCCTCCGAAGCCATGCGCCATCGAGATGACGCCCCGGCGAAGCTCGGGCGCGGCCTCGGTGACCGCGAGCAGCGAGCCATGATCCGATGTGATTCGCACGATTTCGTCCGTCTTGATGCCGAGCCTCTCGAGATCGCCCGGGTGCATGAATGCGGGGTTGTGACGCCGACCGCTTCGATGCGCCCGGAGGTCGTGGCCGGAGGAGTTGTACACATCGGGTAGACGTCTGGAGAGCAGGCGGAAAGGGCGTCGCTCGTCCGGACCGTCATCCGCTTCATTGAGCACGCACTCGAGCTCGCCAAGCATCGTGCGGTCCCCGAGCTCCAGCATGGCCTCGCACTGTGGATCGCGCGGCGCCACCCTGACGGATTCGGTCGGAAACAAGCCTCCATGGGGATGGCATTTCACTTCGGCAAGAGGGACACGAGAGCCTTCGGCCAGGCGCTCGAAGACTTCGTCCGTCGTCGGCGCATTCTGCATGTCAATCTCGATGGAAGCTTGCGTGGGGCGCTCCGGACCCACCTCGGGGCGGACTGGAAAGAGTCGAAGATCGAGCCCCATGCGTTGGGCGATCCCGTAGAAGAACTCCCACTCCTCGATGACGTCGGAGCCGGCGGGGGAGGGGACGATCGCCGGAGTGTAGCGGGCGTAGGGCTCGGGGTATCCGACCGCGAGATAGGATTGCTCGTAACTCTCGACTGGAAGCGAGAAGCCCGGAACCTCGAGGGAAAGCTTCGGTGCGATCACGTAGTCTGCCAGCCGCGCAGTCGCCGACATCTTGATATCGAGTGTGACGCAGAGCTCGAGGTTCTCTAGAGCCGCGAGCGATCTTGCCTGATCCGGCCACGCCACGGCCGGATTGCCTCCGATGCAGACAAGAGCTCGCACCTGCCCGTCTCCATCGAGCAGGATCTCATCGGCCAGCGCGGCGGTCGGAAGGCCGGCGGCGGTATTCGTGAGTCCGCGAACACGCAGCTTCTCGCCCTGGCCCCACGCCGGCCGCGGAGGAGAGGGCTGAGCAATGGGGGCCGCCGAGGGGAGGAGCACCCCCGGATTGGGAAGTGCTTCGCCCTCCCTGCGCCAGTAGCCGCAAAGTGTGTTGAGACAGAGCAGGAGGTATTCCGTGAGATTGCCGTGTCCCGACATGTTCGGGCCGGTTCCGGCGAACGCGCCGCCGCGCGCTCCGCTCGAAATGATACGGGCTGCACGCACGATATCCTGCACCGGCACATCTGCACGGCGAGATGCGGTGCGGGGATCGAAGGGCGCAACGGCACGCTCGAGGGACTCGAAGCCCCGGGCATAGGTCGCGACGAACGTGCGATCGAAGCGCTCCTCCTCGAGGATCACGCGGAGCATGGTCGCCAGTAGCGCCGGATCCTGCCCGGGGCGCGGCTGCAGGTGGAGATCGGCAAAGCGGGTGACTTCGGTGCGGCGCGGGTCGATCACGACGAGCTGTCGGCCGCGACGGCGGCCATCGCGGATTCTTCGCGCCGTATTGGCCGGGGAGATGCCTCCGGAGAGCGAGACGATCGGGTTTGCTCCAACGATCAGCCATGCGTCTGCCTCATCGAAGAGATAGGGGCCCCCGAGCCAGCGTCCGTGAAGCGCATTGGCGATGTTCTTTCCCGGCTGATCGATGGTCGCGGCCGTGAAGACCATGCGTGAGCCGAGGGCGAGCAGCCACCCCACCCCGAAGGCCGATGCGGTGGGATGGATACCGCCATGGGTTCCCACGTAGACGGCCACCGAACGCGGCCCATATCGCTCGACGATGGCGGCAATTTTCGCCGAAATCTCGTCCATCGCCCGTTCGCTTTCGATCGGACGATGAGTGCCGGCGGAATCTCTCTTCTGCGAGTGAAGGAGGCGTTCGGGGTGGAGGTGTTGCTCGGGAAGCGAGCGACCCTTCGGGCAGGAAAATCCGGCGTAGACGGGATCCTCCCGGTCGCCCAGAACTCGCACCGGTCGTCCCTCCTCTACCTCGACGGAGATTCCGCAATACGCGGAACAGAACCGACAGATGGAGGGATGGGTGGGCATGGGTCCCCAATCTAG
>CBDUYG010000662.1:0-2603 GCA_965371385.1 uncultured Myxococcales bacterium
TTCGTCCTCGAGGCTCGACGAGTGTCGGGAGACGCTCGCGCGAGAATTCATGGGGGATGGAGAGCCCCACCTCCTGGACCGTCTGAGGATGAGCCGGGAGGGGAGCTTCGACGCGGAGACTCTTGCCAGGGTCTGTGGGGTGAAGCCGGGCCCGGCGCTCGATCTCCTGGCACGCTACGAGTCCTGCCCCGAGAGCCTCGCGGCCCTGATGCTGGTTCCGGTGGTTTTCGTCGCCTGGGCGGATCGCCGGGTGAGGATGAACGAGCGGGGGGCGATCCTGGACGCGGCCGAAAGCTGCGGCATCCGGCGCGGCACTCCGGCGTTCAACGTTCTCGGCCGCTGGCTCCACACCCGGCCGAGCCGGGCCCTGCTCGACGCTTGGATCGCCTATGTCGCAGCCCTCTGCAGTGAATTCGATACAGGGGATCGGCAGAGCCTGGCGGAGCGGATTCTCCAGCCGGCGCGAGAGATCGCTGGTCGAGGCTTCAGGATCAAACTACCGTCTTGGCGTCGTGAATCTCGCGTCCTCGACCGCCTCGCGGAGGCTTTCGAAAGCCCGACCCGCTGCGCGTTGCGCCAACTGGACCGAGATCGCGAATAGCTTCAGTACGTCGAGGATCGGTGCAGTGAGAAGGTCCCGAAAATGAAGTGCCGTTGCCGTCCGCAGCAGAGCGCTCACGGATAATTCGGGCTGGACGGGTGACCGGGCCGAGAGGCTCGCGGTGTGCCGCCGGCTCGATCAGGAAGTGCAAGTGGGGGGACGATCAGTGAACACCAGGAAATTCTTGGGATGGGGCGGCGTCGTGGCCGTGCTCGTCCTGGGGCTCGCTTTATCGGCCGATTCCGGCGAGACCGGTAAAGGCAGCTCCGAGGGCGCCAGGGAAGAGGGCGGATCGGAGGCGTTGCCGACGCCTCGAGACGACGGCCCCCGGCCGGCGATGCGACAGATATTCAGCTCCATGACGTATCTGCTGCCTCGATCGATCGATCCCGAGCGCTTCGGGAGTCCGGCCGAGCGGGCGGGAATCATGGCCGAAATCGACAAGCTCGCGAATAGCGTCGACGGTCTCGAATCCCACGGCCGAGGTCGCGGAGCGGGCTTCAACTTCTTGAGCCTCTCCCTTGCAGAAGACGTCGAGCAGATTCGAATGCGCTATGAGGCCGGCGACTACGACGAGGCTCGTTACTTCCTGATCGGATCGATCCAGAATTGCGTCACCTGCCACTCACGCAGGCCCAGCGATCTCCAATACCCCTTCGCGGCGAAGCTGACGGAAACGGTCGAGATGGAGGCCCTGACGCTTCACGAAAAGGCCCTGCTCTACGTCGTCACCCGCCGCTTCGATGAGGCGCTCAGCGACTGGGAGAAGTTCCTGCGCGATCCCGCGACCCCGGCGAGCCAGTTCGAAGTCAGCGGAGTGCTCTCGGACTACCTCACGATCTCGGTGCGCGGAACGCGTCAGTACACGCGCGCACGGGAGACGATGGAGAGGTTCGCGAAGCGAGAGGACCTCTCGATCTACCTCTCCGATCTGGTCGCCGATTGGATCGAGTCCCTGCGCTGGCTCGAGGCGCATCCCAAGGATCTCACAGGGCTCGTGCAGGCTCGCGAACGGGTCGCCCAGGCGCGCGCGCTGAACGAGCTACCCGGCGATCGCTCTGGGCTGGTATTCGATCTCGCGGCCTCGGGCTGGCTCAACGAGATCGCGGATCGTGAGGCGGAGGCGAACTTCGCTCGGACCCCCCGCAAGCTGAGCAACACCGAGCTCTCGGAGGTCTTCTATCTGTTGGGCATGATCGAGTACCGCAGCCCGCTCGGGTTCTGGATCGATGAATCCGCGAATCACCTCGAGGCGGCCGTGCGCGTCGATCCGCAAGGCCCTTTTGCGGCCCTTGCCTTTCGCCATCTCGAGGAGGACATGATCATCGGCTACGGGGGATTCGGAGTTCCCCCGATGCCGGTCGATGTGTGGGTCAGGCTCGAAGGTCTGCGCAAGCTCGTGGAGCCCGAAGCCGCCGGGGAGTGACGCGCCGGGATGGCCGGGGCGGCGCGTCCCGGGGCGGCGCTCAGGCGAGGGCGTCCTCGAGGTCCTGGAGCACCTTCTTCTGCGCCTCGGTGATCGCTCCGAGGCCCAGGATCCCCCCCGACGCGCGGGCGACCCGCTTTGCACGGCCCAGCAGGAGATCCTTCAGCTGCGCATGCTCCGCATCCGGCAGCTCGTCCAGGACCGTCTGGAAGTACTCCTTCCAGGTTGTCATGATGTTGGGCGCAGGGGGCTCCTCGAGCCATGCTTCGAGGAGCTGGTAGCCGCCGGATTCTTTCGATGCTCCCTCGTGTTCGGCCGCCTCGAGGGTTGCGTGTCGTTCTTCCTGGGTAACATGGCCGTCCGCCCAGGCGACGAAGATGAGGGGCACCAGGCTCATGGCCTTCAGATTGTCGGGCGTCACGCCCTGCTCGAGAAGCTGCTGGAGCAGGCCGTCATCGCCGATCCCCGACGCACTGCGCAGGAGGCCGCGATCTTCCTCGTCCCGGCGGTCTTTGTGCATCTTCTCGATCCGCTCGCGGTCGAGGCGTGCGATGTAGGCGGCCTCGAAGGCCTGCT
>CBDUYG010000663.1:0-2599 GCA_965371385.1 uncultured Myxococcales bacterium
GTTCGTTGGTGTGGTTCGTTGGGGATTTTCGAGCGGGGATTCTACGTGAGTGGTGCGGGGGAGTTCAAGCCCATACGCACCTCACCCTCGGGCGTGACGTTCGGGATTCGTGACCTGGAAGAACAGAGTTGGATATCAACCTGCGTACGAGTTTCGAGCGATCAATCGCTCGCCGGCGGGAGCCCGGGAGGCGTCCAGATCCCGTCCCGATCCGCATCCACATAGATCGGGTTACTGAACGCAAGCGGCACAAATCCCGGCAGCACCTCCGCATAAACCTCCTCGGCCACCCCCTCGATCTCGACCACCACGAAGGAATCGATCTCGAAGATCATCTCGAACTCGTGGATTCCCCTCTCGACGTCGAGCCGCTCCCGGCTCAGCTCTCCGTTGGCGATGATGCGAAGGTCACCGAGAGGAACCCAGGAGGCCGCCCGCAGCTCGACGCGCAGCACGCCGCGATCGCCGCTGAATTGCGAGCCCGGTCCCAGGCCTTCCAGAGAGACCTCGAGGATGGGCCCGGTGGTCCCGAAGCTCTCGCCCTTCCGCACGGCCGCGATGAAGGGATCGCTGGAAAACCCATCGATACTGTCGTCCTCCATTCGCACGTAGTTTCGCGGGACGCTCGCGATCTCGCCGAACTTGTGGGTGTCGCTATTCGCATTGGCGGTGACGCGGTATCCCTGACGCAGGAGCGAGAGCCAATCCTGCTTCACCGCCCGGAACTGGGGCATCCGATTGGAATTGAGGAGCTCGATCGCGTCGAAGTCGATGTCGCGCAGACCCGTCACGGGGTCCTTTTCGAGCAGGATCCGATTGGGCTCCGATTCCATTGGACGATTCGGATCGAAGGGCTTGCCGGGTACGGCGAGGTGGTCGAAGAAGGAGCCGTCGTTGAGCTCGAGGTCGGGCCGGCGCGGGTGGTTGAGCTGAACGATCCGGTCGCCGGGGATCTCCCGCACCTGGGCAATGATCTCTCGCAGTCGTCTTCCCTCCGAACGAATCGCCCCACCTCGGTTCAGCTCGGGACGATAGGGGAGGGGGAAGACATTGATGTGTCCGCTGGTGTAGGGGGTGGCCGCTGCGTGGGAGATCGAGGTGACCTCAGCGCCGGATAGGCTGTGCAAAACGTGGCGCAGGCCCATCTCGGCAATGGTCGAGGAGTAGTCACTCACGACGTCGTGGTCGGTCGCGACCAGGATCTCGGCGCCCTCGGCCGCGAAGCTCGCGATGCGTGGCCGCAAGGGCAGGGTGGAGTCGAAGCTCGGGGCGGCGTGGACGTGGAAGTCGGCGGCAATCCAGCCCGGAGTCTCGAGCTCCCGCACGGGATGGGCGATGTCGAGGGCGACCGTCTTGCCGGCGATCGCTTCGAGGTCGAAGCGGGTGACGGAAAACTCCGGCCCGTGCGTCGCGTAGACGCGATAGAGGCCCGGCGGCACCTCCACGAACCCGGGGTCGCTCTTGACTCCGGCCAGGTGCACGTCGCTCGTCTCGAGGCTCGTCGGGACTGCGATTCCGTTGATCAGGAGGCCCGAGAGGTCGCTCCCGAAGACCGGGTCGGGAGTCCCGTCGCGTCCGCGAAAGACGAGGCGCATCGCACCCCCTTGCGGTAGCCGGACCCGCGCTGCGGGAGAGAGCGTCAGCAGGCCGAGATCCAACGGCGCGCTCGTGGCGCCCTCCGGTGCAGAAGGCACTTGGATCGTTTTCTCGATCGTACGTCCGGCGGGAGCCAGTACCCGCAGGGTGTACTCGCCCGGCGGAAGCATGAGCTCGAAGCTCCCGCTCGAGTCGGGCCTCGCCATCGTGATGGGCGAATTCGGAGGTTCCTCATCGGGACCGGTCGCAAAGTGGAGCCGGGCCGAGGGAGCGTCGACCCTGCCGCGCACGCTGCCCGCCGCCGGCTCGCCGGGCTCGGAGAAGATGCGATCCGTGAAGCTCGCGACATCGGCACGCTGGGAGACCCGGATCGAGCGCTCGAACACGAGGCCCTCGCCGGGATCGAGGTCCATGAAGAAGCCCTGGAATGCCTGGGGTAGCCCCATCCTGTCGCTCTCGAACCAGAGCGGCCTGGCGAGCAGGTTGATCGCCGAGACGGACTCCATCGCGAGTCCGTAGGGGGTGAGGGTGCCGACCTGGCCCTTCGTTCCGTGCCATTCGAGCTGCGTGGGGCGGTAGCCATAGGCGATGGCGGGACCCTGATCCTCACTGCCGAGGATCACGACGGCGGAGATCGCCTGGATCGAACGAGCGATCTCGAGGTACGCAGACTCCTCGAGAGAGATGTGATCGAAGCCCTCGTTCGCACCCGAGCGATTGACGACGAAGTTGCGCAGGCTGCTCTCGGTGTTCTGCAGGAGCTCGGCCATGGCGTACAAGCGCTCGCCCGGGCCGATGCGCTCGAGGGTGGAGCGGATGAGGATGCGGGTCGGATCGTCGAGGTCGAGAGTGAAGGTGGTGGTGTAGTGGAGCCCGTCCTCTTCGGCGCTTGCATGGATCCTGGCCGCAGTCCCATCGACTTCAGCGGTGATTTCGGTCACCGCGAGTCGCTCGGAGCGAGAAAGATTGAAGAGGGGCTCGAGGCCGATGAATTGATCGTCGT
>CBDUYG010000664.1:0-2597 GCA_965371385.1 uncultured Myxococcales bacterium
CCTGCCTCCTCGGCCACGCTGAGAAGCCGGATCGCAGCTGCGCGCTCGAGTTGCCGCGCCTGCCGGCACGCGGCGACGAGCTCGTAGACATCGATCACGCGGTAGAGGGAGTAGTCGTCGCTGTAGCGCGCATAGGCCGCGAGGAAGGTCTCGGCGAGACTCGAGCGCGCTGCGGCGCGAAGCTGAACCGTCAGGGGTGCCAGGTCTTCACAGACGTCGCCCCAGGTGTCTTCGGCGGGAGTCGCGACCCGCACCCGGCGGCCCCTGAGCCAGATCCGCTCGGGCCGGAGTGTGCCGTGGAGCCTTCGTACCTTCCCCTCTTCGCTGCGGTCGAGTATCGCATTGAGCCCGTCGGTGAGGGCCTCGTACTTCCGCTCCTGCAGCGCGTCGCTCATACGCGAGGGCAGGACGCCCTGCTCGGAGAGAGCCTCGAGATCGCCGTGCAACTGCCGGCCGATTCCGCCGGGACTCGCCGCCGCCGAGTCCTCCGGGGCCTTCGGCGCCTCGCCGTGTATTCGAGCGATCTCACGCGCGAGGGTCCGCACGTGCCTGCGGCGCAGACGCCCCTGTTCGATTCGGAGGTCCATTCGGTCGGCGTCACGCCATCGGGGCTCTCTTTCCGGCATTGGCCGGAGGCTACTGAATCCCGCATCTGGATGCGCGCAACCTGGAACGTCTCGGCCGTGTGGAGCATCCCGTGCGCGATCTGCTCTTCCGGGGTCAGGCCCGCCGTGATCCGTCGCAACCTGTTCCGCGCAAGAGCGCAGTGGTATGGTTGACTTCGATTTCGCATCGGCGAGATCAAGAGCGCCAACGCATTCGACGGTATCCACCGATCAGACACGAAATCTCGGCGGGTCTTCGAGGCGCCAGGGAGATCACATGACGAGTGAATCGCGTGAGTCGGGTGTTCGAGGCCCCGATCGAATCGAGACCCATAAACACGGGATCTGGCTGCTGAAGAATCCCGCAACCAACAAGGGGCTCGCGTTCAGCTCCAAAGAGCGCCGGGAGTGTGGCCTCGAGGGCCTGCTGCCGGCCACGGTCCATTCGATCGAGCAACAGGTCGAGCTCGAGCTCGAGCACATTCGCGAGAAGGGCAGCGATATCGAGCGCTACATCGGTCTGGCGGGGCTTCTCTACCGGAACGAGGTTCTCTTCTACAGGGTGCTCGTGGATCACATCTCCGAGCTGATGCCCATCGTCTACACGCCCACGGTGGGAGAGGCGTGTCAGCGCTTCAGCCATATCGTTCGTGACGTGCGGGGAATCTGGCTGACGCCCGACGACATCGATCGCATTCCCGAGCTGCTTCGAAACTATCCCTACCAGGACATTCGCCTCATCGTCGTCACCGACAACGAACGAATTCTCGGGCTCGGCGATCAGGGGGCCGGCGGGATGGGGATCCCGGTCGGAAAGCTCGCGCTCTACGTGGCCGGCGCCGGCATCCACCCCTCGAAGGTGTTGCCGATCAGCCTCGATGTCGGCACGAACAACTCGGCCCTGTTGGAGGATCCGCTCTACGTCGGACATCGAGCCCGCCGAATCGTGGGCAAGGAGTACGACGATTTCGTGGAAGCCTTCGTCGATGGCGTCGCCGAGGTGTTTCCCGACGCCCTGGTCCAGTGGGAGGATTTTCACAAACGCAACGCCTTCCGGATCCTCGAGAGCTATCGCCATCGATTTCGCAGCTTCAACGACGATATCCAGGGCACGGCGGGGGTAGCCGTGGCCGGCATCCTGGCGGCGCTGCGCATCACCGGGGAGTCGATCACCAGCCAACGAGTTCTCTTCATGGGTGCAGGCGAGGCCTGCACGGGGATCTCGCGGCTCCTCGCCGCCGCCATGCGTGAAGAGGGGGCGACGCCCGATGAGATCGCGGCCTCGCGGATCGCGTTCGACAGCAAAGGACTGCTCAGTGAGGGATGCGAGGTCGCGGATGAGCACAAATACGAGTTGATGGTCAGCTCCGAGCAGCTGGCGAAGCTCGGCCTGGGGGGCATCGAGCATCCGACTCCCGAGGAGGTCATTCGCCGATTTCAGCCGACGGTCCTGATCGGCGCCACTGCAGCACCGGGAACCTTCACCCAGGCGATGCTCGAGGAGATGGGGCGCCACGTGGAGCGCCCCATCGTGATGCCGCTCTCGAATCCGACCGACAAAGCCGAGTGTGCGCCCCGGGAAGCGATCGCCTGGACCGGCGGGCGTGCGCTGGTGGCGACGGGCAGCCCCTTCGCCGATGTGGAGCATGACGGGCAACGTCACGTGATCGGCCAGGCGAACAACGTATTCATCTTTCCCGGTGTCGGGATGGGAGCGATCCTTTCAGAGATCAACGAGATCGACGAATCCGTTTTTCTCGTCGCAGCTCGTACCCTGGCGGAGACCGTGAGTGACGTTCGATTGAAGCAGGGCGCGCTCTATCCCGACCAGTCGGAGCTGCGCAGCGCCAGCTCGCGAATCACGGTCGCGATCGTCCGCCATGCCAGCCACAATCGCCTGGGCCGGAACATCCCGGATGAGGAGATCGAGCAGATGGTGGCGGACGCGACCTGGTACCCGGAGTACGTTCCCGTCGTGGCGACAGTGGCGAC
>CBDUYG010000665.1:0-2596 GCA_965371385.1 uncultured Myxococcales bacterium
AAGGGCTTTTCGAGGATCTGGAAGATGCGGGCCTTCGCGCCTTCGTCGACGTCGGCCGCCGAGTGGCCGGTGATGAGGAGCACCCGGAGATTCGGATCCTCCATTTGTAGCGTCCTGGAGACGTCGAGGCCGTCGCACGGCCCTCTCAGGCCCCAATCGACAACCAGCGCGTCGGGACTGAACTCCCTTCCCATCGCGATCGCCTCGGGACCGCTGGAGGCGCTGCGGGTCTCATGGCCTTCACGACTGAAGAGCTTCGAAAGAGTGGTGCGGTAGACGTCCTCGTTGTCGACGATCAGGATGCGTGCCACCCGTTCCTACTCCTTGGCCGCATCGATTCCGATCGGGAAGTGAACATGTACCGTCGTGCCGCAGTTCGGCTCACTCTCGAGTTGAATCGCGCCGCCGTGATCGGTCACGATCGTGTGGGCGATGCTGAGCCCCAGCCCGGTTCCGCCACGATGGCGCCGGGTGGTGAAGAATCGCTCGAAGAGGTAGCTCACCTCCTCGTCGCTGATGCCGCTCCCGTCGTCCTCGACGCTGACTTCGAGGCCCCGCTCGGTCTGGCTGGTACGAATCGTCGCGCACTTCGCCCCGGCCTCGATGGCGTTGCGCACCAGGTTGTAGACGACCTGCTCGATGCCGGTCTGATTCATCATGAACTCAGGGAGCTCGTCGGCCAGAACCAGGTTGAGCGAGCAGTCGTTCGCTGCCGCGTAATCGTTCGATAGAGCAATCGCTCCTCGCACTGCAGCGTTGAGGTCTCCACGGACCTTGGCCGAGGTCTGAGCCTGGGCAAAGCTGCGCACCGTCTGGGTGATTTCGCGGCAGCGCTTCGCGTAATCGACGATCGAGTCCAGCGCCTTGCCCATCTCGTTGAGACCACCTTCGCGCGACTGGGCGAGCTCGGCCGTGAGCAGGATGCCGCCGATCGGATTGTTGATCTCATGGGCGATGCCGGTCGCCATGGCGCCGATCGAGGCGAGCCGCTCGGCCCGATCGGCCCGGGTGCGGGCGAGCTCGAGCTCGAGGGCCTGCTGCTCGAGCAGCTTCTCGAGGCGGTCGTTTCGCTCGGCCAGCTGGGTCTGGCTGCGGGCGCGCTCGGCGACTTCGTCCTGGAGATTCGCGATCAGCTCGCGCAGGTCGGTCGTGTTCTCGTCACTGTCGTGATTCACGCTGGCACTCGTTCGGCTCGTTCGTTCGGAATACCGCATGCCTTCTCATTCGGAATCGCGGATCCGGTTCGATCTCTTCTCACTCGATGTTCAGGCTCGGGGAGCTGGAGCTACTCCTCGACCCTCACCCCACCGCCAGAGAGGGTAGTCACTCGACGACCGATCGACAATGAGGAAGTGTAATCATTTCGAGAGATTGGACGATCGGATGCGTAGAGTCCGATGCAGGCGCGTCACCGGAGCGGGCACGCCCGATATACGCTCCATCGAGGCGGGAGGTTTCGTCAGGGAGAGTGTCAGGGCTTCGTCCCCTGCTGTGGGACGGCAGGTCGAGCGAAACCCCCACGCATGATGAATCCCCCAGTCGCTAAATCCGATAATGATGGGAGGATTGAGCGCTAAAAGAAGTTGACGATCGAGGAGCCCAAGCATGAGCGAAAGCGCCATCCGATTCATCGATCCGCCCGTTTCCAGGACGGGCGCTCGGACGGGGCGGTCGGGAGGGGAGGTCGGAAGAGGAGCGATCGGATACGAGTGCGAAGCTCGCGCTTCAGTCCCAGAAGGGGCGTACCGCGTCCGCGAGCCCGCCCCCATCCACCAGGTCGCACCACTCGTCCACGAGAGCCCGACAGTGATCCAACACTCCCCGCCATTGGCGAATGCGGTCCGCGGTCGTCATCGAGACGAAGTCGCTGCGATCGGGGACGTGGGCGCCGGGCAAGGTCGCCACGAACTCCGGCGAAGGTGCGAGCATCACGACGTCGTCGAGATTGGCAAGAGCCGGGCGACGCCACTCGAGGGGCTTGTCGAACCAGCCCGGAATGATGCGATCGAAGAAGTGAGGGTAGAGCACGAGGCCGGGTGCGCGTTCGAAGCTGAAGTCGAAGTGATAGTCGATGATGCCGCCGTCGAACCACATCCCCGGCGTGTCGCCCACGCGCGGCACTCCGGCCATCACCGAGGGGATCGATCCGCTCGCGATGAGGGCCAGGGGGAGGGAGTCGGCGTCGAGGGTGTGATACCGGGTCGAAAAGTCGGAGTATCGAATCGCGCTCTGCGCGGGGCCGAAGACGCCCCGCTCGAAGAAGAGGGCCAGAGATCGCCGCGTCAAGAAGTTCGCGCCCGCCGCGAGGCCGAGGCGCAGCTGGAACGCGATGCCCCGATCGGCGGATGAGGTCGAACGCGAACGCGACGCGACGATGTGGCTTCGAACCATCTCGTTTCCGGCGACCTGGGCCGCCCCCTTCTCCCCGAGCATCACGTCGAGGATCCGCCGGCTCTCCCGGGTGACGATGTCGGGATCGGGCCTCGCATCCTCGTAGGACTGCTCCACGTAGGATTCGGCGAAACGGTCGAGCGCCGGGAGAGGTTGGCTCTGGCCGAGGCAAGCGTGGCGGAAGCATCCGATCGAGGAGCCCAGG
>CBDUYG010000666.1:0-2592 GCA_965371385.1 uncultured Myxococcales bacterium
ACGCGAACGATCCTCGCCTCCGGCTCGGGGACGGGCGCACTCGACTTGAGCAGGGGCCAGCCGACGCTGCCCGCCATGATCCCTAGAATGGCCACGATTCCGATTCCCCAGGCTCGCATGCGACGCTTTGGCTTCTCGTCCTCGGCGACGCTTTCTGCCATCATCGCGGCATCGAACTCGACTGGATCGAGCCCATCGCCTGGTCCGGGCTGGCTGCGGGCGGAAATCGAGTCGAACCCGCTCGCAAGCGGATTGTCGACTACCGGCGACGGAGTTACCGGCTGTCGACCGACCTCCGAGCGCCGAATCGGCAGACCCTGCCCTGCCAACCCCTCCTGCGCCAGACGAACCGTATCGACGTCGATCGGCGCGAGGCTGCGAGCCGCAGCGATCTCGAGGCAACCCCGACACAGCCGGTTGATCGACCCGGGAAAGCCCATGGACGCATGAGCGATCTCGACCAGAGCCGGCTCACTGAAGATCCGGCCCTCCTGTCCACCCGCCATTTGCAAGCGACGCAAGATGTAACGCTGGGCATCTTCCGGCTCGAGGAATTGGAGCTCGATCAGGGCGTGTGAGCGATCGGAGATCCAGGAAAAAATCGGCGATCGAGTGTCGTTTCGGGTCAGCACGATCAGCTGCAGGCGATGCACCGCCCGATCCGGCGGAGCCTGGAGGTCGAGATAGGCGCCCAGATGCCGAAGCGTATCGGCGGAGAGGCGCTCGGCACGATCGATGATGATGCGATAGACGCGCTCTCCACCCTGCTCGACCACCATCGTTGCCGGGCTCAGGTTCCCGCCTCTCAGCCGCAGCTGGGCGCCGATCTCCCGACTGATCTCGGCCCAGCTATCGGTCGGGTTGAGAATGCGCGCCGTGTTGATGCCATCCTGGATCTCGCGAAGAGTCGCGTCGACCAGCGCAGTCTTTCCCGAGCCCACCTCACCGGTGACGACGATGAGCTGCGTCTTCTGTTCGAGTAGCCCGCGAATATTCATGAGCGCGAGCTGAATCGGCTTGGTCCCGAGCAGAAAGCGCGGGTCGTGGGGCACCGAGAAGGGGTCCGCCCTGAGGGAGAAGTGCTCCTTCACGCTCCGCCCACCGGGCGAGCCCGAGCCGCCCGTAGATCCTGAGTCCGGTGAACTCGCCATCCTCTACCTCATCCGCATCGCGAAACCGAGATCTCGATCGCTTCGAATTCTTCCCGTGCGGCGTGGGTTTACACCACGCCTTTCCGCGGGCCCGCAACTTCTCATTCGACCGACGCGTAGGAATATTGACTCTATTTGCGCAGGCTACGATCCAATCGTAAGAATGAACCTGGGCCGATCCGGCAATCCTGAACGATTCCGATCCCATTGAACTCGCCTACCTTCAGACCGTGGAGCCGACCTATCCCGCCGATCTCTATGCCATGGTTCACCGGGGAACCCCGGGAGACCTGGCCTTCTATCGGGATCAGTGCGCAGGCGCCCAGACGGTCCTGGAACTCGGCTGCGGATATGGGCGCGTCCTTGCGGCCCTCGCGCGACCCGCGAGAACCCTCGTCGGCCTGGAGCGAAACCCCTCGATTCTCGCTCTCGCCAGGGACCGCATTTCGCAGATCGGCCCCGGGGAGCACGGGCCCATCCATCTGGTCGAAGGAGACATGCGAAAGTTCGCCTTTGCGCAGCCGTTCGAACGAGTCCTGATCCCCTTCAGCGGAATCTTCTGTCTACTGAGCCGAGAGGAGTGCCTGGAGTGCCTTCGCGCCGCCGCAGCAGCCCTCACACCGGATGGTCTGCTGATCTTCGACGCCTACTGCGCCGACGCCCTCCACAGCGGCGGCGCCCCCGATGCGTCCGAGGCGCCTGCGAGCTCGGAGACAGGGAACCTCGATGCCATCGTCACCCTCGAATACGAGGGAACGCTCTACGACGTCTTCGAAGCCACCGACTGGCACCCGGAATCCCAACGCCTGACCGTCGAGTACCACTACCGACCCCGGTCCTCAGCCCCGCCCATCATCGCCCGAATAGAGCACCGTTACTGGCTGAGAGAGCAGATCCCATCACTCCTCGAAGAGGCAGGCTTTCGGCTTCGATCCCTGCATGGAGACTTCTCGGGGGAACCGATGAGCGACGAGTCGGACCTCGTCGTCGCAGTTGCGACACGTCGATGACCGCTTCGTCTACCGAACGAGATACCGAGCTACCGCGTGAGAATCCAGCAAGGGGCTCTGCGGTTACGGGCTGGCTAACCCACCCCCATTAGCTCGAGATCGGCCTTCATCATCATCTCGACCAGCTCCGCAAACTTGACTCTGGGCTCCCAGCCCAGAACCTCACGCGCCTTGGTCGGATCCCCGAGCAGCAGGTCCACCTCAGCCGGCCGATAGAAGCGCGGATCGATATCGACGATGACCTTTCCGCTCTCGAGGTCCCGCCCGACCTCGTCGACTCCCTCGCCCTCCCAGGCGATTCGGAATCCCGCCACCTCACACGAACGCTCGATGAACTCCCGCACGGTATGAGTCTCGCCCGTGGCTACGACGAAATCATCGGCCTCGTCGCGCTGCAACATCATCCACATCATCTCGACGTAGTCCCGGGC
>CBDUYG010000667.1:0-2587 GCA_965371385.1 uncultured Myxococcales bacterium
CACGCCCGACTCGAGCCGAGCGGCCAGGGTTGGCGGATCATCGACATCGAGAGCAAGAACGGCGTCAGACTCAATACCTACCGGGTGACCGAGGAGTGGCTGCACAACGGGGATTGCATCGACATCGGGGCCGTGCGGATCTACGTCGACATTGGCGAGCCACCGGCCTCGGTCCCCGCCAACGTCATCTTCAACGACGACGAAGTGCGCAAGGGAATGCGGACGGAGATGATCGAGATGAACCACCTCGACCTGCTCTTCGGCGCCTCTTCCGATCTCGTCAGGGCGCCGGGCTACGTCTCCGCCGCGGCATGGCCCGAGCTCGACGCTGAAGCCAGCCAGGGGATCCAGGAGCCGGCGGCGCTGCTTCGACTCTTCAGCAAGGCGACCGAAGCCTTGATTACGTGCGACACTCTGGACGAGACCCTCGACCACATCCTCGCCATCGTCTTCAACAGCCTGCCCGCCGAACGCGGCGTCGTCTGCCTCTACGATGAGGCGCGGGATACGATCGAGCCCAAGGTGATGCGCACGCTCGAGGGTGTGCCCGACGAGGCGGTCGTGATCAGCACTCGAATCGCCCGTACCGCGATCGAGGAGAACCGCGCCCTGCTCGTGCAGGATACGCTGATGGACGACCGCTTCGGCGGCGCCGACAGCGTCGTGATGATGAACATCCACTCGGCCATGTGCGCCCCCCTCTATCGCGGCGGCTCGGCGGTCGGGGTGATCTACGTCGATCGCAGCTCCCCCGAGCAGGTCTTCCAGAAGTACCACCTCCAGGCCCTCTCGGCCCTCGCCATGCTCTCCGCCGTCGCGGTCGAGCAGGCGGCCCTACGCGAGGACGTAAGGCGGGAGCAGGAGATCCGACGGCGGCTGTCGCGCTACAGCTCACCCGCGGTGGTCGAACGGATCTTGAAATCACCGAGCGGACTCGAATCCGACATGGTGGCGGACGAGGGCGAGGTGAGCGTGCTCTTCGCCGATCTCACCGACTTCACTTCCCTGGCCGAGAACCTGCGACCCAAGGAGGTGATCCAGGTTCTCAACGAGATCTTCGAACGCCTCTCGGACGCCGTCTTCCGCTACGAGGGTACGCTCGACAAATTCAACGGGGACGGCATGATGGCCTTCTTCGGCGCCCCCCTGGCCCAGTCGGATCACGCCGAACGGGCGGTCAAGGCCGCCCTGCGCATGCAGGCCCTGCTTGCCGACGTCAACGCCAACGCACACAACCGCCGCTACATCGCGATGCGCATCGGTATCAACTCCGGCCCGGTCGTGGTCGGCGACATCGGCTCGCCCCAACGCCGGGACTACACGGTCGTGGGCGATGTCGTCAACATCGCGAGCCGACTCGAATCTTCGATCGCCCAGCCGGGCCAGGTCGTGATCGGCCCGCGCACCTACCGCCAGGTCGCTCCCCTCTTCAGCTGTCAGGAGCTCGAAACGGTCCGGCTCAAGGGACGCATCCGCACAGTGCGCCCCTACCTCGTGCTGGGGCGCAGAAATCCCGACGATTCCTTCTGATCGCCGCACCCGCCCCGGTTGCGCCCGGCCAACCCCGCTACTCTCCAGCGCTTCGGATCCCGAGTCCGAGTCTGGAGAGCTTCATGACCGTCGATGCCAATGCGATCCTGCACCAGCGCGCCCGCGAGGTGCTCGTGCCCAACTACCGCCCCCAGCCCATCACCCTCGTTCGCGGTGAGGGATGCACCGTGTGGGACGCGGCGGGGAACGCCTATCTGGACCTGATGGGGGGAATCGCGACCACGGCGCTCGGACACTGCCACCCGCGCGTCGTCGCCGCGCTACAGGCCCAGAGCGAGAAGATCTGGCACGTCTCGAACATCTACTCGACCGAGCCGCAGGTGGAGCTGGCCGAGCGCCTGCTGCGCCACTCCTTCGCGGAGCGCGTCTTCTTCTGCAATTCGGGCGCCGAGGCGAACGAGGTCGCGCTCAAGCTCGCCCGGCGCTGGCACTTCACTCACGAGCGCGACCGCTTCGAGATCGTTTCCTTCGAGGGGAGCTTTCACGGACGCACGCTCTTTACCGTGAGCGCGACTGGAAATCCGGCTTACCGGGAAGGCTTCGAACCCGTCGTGCCGGGTATGTTGCACGCGCCCTTTGGCGACCTGGCCGCGACTGAAGAGTTGCTCGGCGAGAAGACGGCAGCCATCCTCGTCGAGTGCGTGCAGGGGGAAGGCGGGGTCCGCCCCGCCCCTCCCGGCTTCCTGCAGGGCCTGCGCGAGCTCGCCGACGCCAACGATTGCCTGTTGATCTTCGATGAGGTCCAGACGGGAATGGGACGAACGGGTCCACTCTTCGCCTACGAGAGCACCGGTGTCGTGCCGGACATCATGACCCTCGCCAAGGCCCTGGGGAACGGAATCCCGATCGGCGCGATGTTGACCCGGGAGGAGATTGCCGAGTCGCTCACCCCCGGCTCCCACGGATCGACCTTTGGAGGCAACCCCCTCGCTGCCGCCTGCGCGGTTGCCGTGTTCGACGAGCTCACGGAGGGCGGCGTGCTCGAGCACGCCCAGGATGTCGGCCGCTACCTCGGCGAGAAGCTCGATGAGCTTGC
>CBDUYG010000668.1:0-2586 GCA_965371385.1 uncultured Myxococcales bacterium
GTCGTCGTTGATTTCATCGCGTCAGGCTTCATATCGGTAGACGGGATATACCAGTGATCGAGGTGAGCGGCCAGAGGCGGGTCGTACGACACCTGCGACGGGCAGATCGGGCTATCATGGGGGCCGGCTTCATTGGCAACAGATCCGGCGAGGAATCCATCGTGGCACCCGCTCCGATCGTGAACGACCTCTATACCCACCGTCTCGAGTCGAAGGATATCGCGCGCTCGGCCCTGAATGAGTGTGAGGTGCGTGAGCAAGGGTCCGATTTCCTGCTGCTGGATACCCGATCCACGTGCCAGGAGAGCCCCCTCTGGCACTCCGATTCCAGCGATCTGACCCACCTCTTTCCGCACGCCGGGGCGGACGGCTCGCTGCGAATCGATATCGTCAGCGACGGGGTTGTGCGCGTGCGCTATGCCGAGGGCGATTCGGTGCCCGCGGGCGATACGCCCATGCTGGTGGGCGCACCGCCGCCGCCGACCCGGATCGACGTCTCGACGGGTGAAGGCGAGGCCATCTTCGCGACGCCGACGGCCCGCTTCGAGGTTGGGCTGAGCCCCTTCACCCTGCGGGTCCGAAACCGTGCCGGTCACCTCGTCACCGAGGTTGGAGGACCCGAGAAGAATCACTGGGGCGCCTGGGACATTCTCAGCACCGGCGTCTGCCGGACTCGCGAAGGCCGGCCCCTGGCGGTCGAATGCTTCGCCCTGCACCCCCAGGAGGCCGTCTTCGGCTTCGGTGAGAAGTTCCTGGCCCTCGACAAGGTGGGCCAGACCGTGGACCTCAACATGGTCGAGGCCCTCGGCACGACCACGCCGCGCAGCTACAAGAACATCCCCTTCTTCTGGACGACACGCGGCTGGGGCGTCTTCTTCAACCACTCGGCCCGAATGACCTGCTGGGTCGGGAGCCGGGGCGCCGCCGACGTGCAGGTCGCGATCGAGGACGACTTCCTCGACTACTACCTCTTCGTGGGCACGCCCAGTGAGATTCTAGCGAGCTACACCGATCTCACCGGCAAGAGCCGCATGCCCCCGCGCTGGAGCTTCGGCTTCTGGCAGAGCAAGATCTCCTATCGTTCGGCGGACGAAGCAAAGGAGGTCGTTCGCCGAAACCGCGAGTCCGGCATCCCGATGGACGTCCTGCACCTCGATACCGACTGGTTCAGGGAGAACTGGCGCTGCGATCTCGAGTTCGATCCCGATCGATTCCCCGATCCGGCCGGATTCATGAAGGAGATGGCGGAGCTCGGAGCCAAGGTGAGCCTCTGGCAGCTCCCCTACATCCCAGAGGGCTCGAAGCTCTTCGACGACCTTCTCGCCGTCGATGGCTTCGTGAAGAGCCATGGCGGTGAACTCTACGACATCGGCATCTCCTACACGCCGGGATTCAAGGGGCGCGTGGGCTGTATCGATTTCACGAACCCCGAGGCAACGCGGGTCTACCAGTCGCACCTGCGGCGACTCTTCGAGCTGGGCGCGAGCGCCATCAAGGTGGACTTCGGCGAGCAGGCACCCCTCGACGGCGTCTATCACGATGGAACTCCCGGGCACCGCGCTCACAACCTCTACCCGCTGCTCTACAACCAGGCGGTGGCGGAAGTGACCGAAGAGGCCACGGGAGAGTCGATCATCTGGGCCCGCTCTGCCTGGGCCGGAAGTCAGCGCTATCCGCTCCACTGGGGCGGCGACAGCAGCGCGAACTGGCACAACCTCGGACCGCAGATCCAGGGCGGGCTCTGCCTGGGCCTCTCCGGCTTTCCGTTCTGGAGCATGGATATCGGCGGCTTCGTCGGCGAAGCGAAGGGCCCGCTCCTCGTACGCTGGCTGCAGGCCGGAGTTTTCTTCTCCCATCCCCGCATCCACGGTTCCGGCGACCGGGAGCTCTACAAGCTCGATCCCGAGACCCAGCGCATCTGCCGCGACTACGTGCGGCTCCACTACCGCTTGCTGCCCTACCTGTGGGCCACCGCACGCGACTGCATCGAGCGCGCGCTTCCCGTGTCCCGAGCGCTGGTCCTCGAGTATCCCGACGACCCCAACACCTGGCGGATCTCTGATCAATGGCTCTTCGGCGACTCCCTCCTCGTGGCACCGATCCTCGACGAGAGCGGGCACCGCCGGGTCTACCTCCCCTCCGGCAGCTGGACCGACTGGTGGACCGGAGAGCGAAGCGCCGGCTCACGCTGGATCGACGTCGAGGCCGATCTCGCGACCCTTCCGCTCTGGCTGCGCGAGGGTGCGGTGATTCCCCTGGCACCGGCGATGGACTACGTCGATCAGCACCCGCTCGACGAACTCACGCTGCGAATCGCCCCCTTCGTGCGCGACGGAGTGCGCGAGCTCTCCATCCCTGGCCCCGGAGACGATCTTCACGTCAGCTATCGCGCCGCGGACGGCCTCCATCGGGTCACGACCTCTCCAGGCGCTCGCATAGTCCTCGAAGCGGTGGGGCCTGCTGGGCCGACGCTGGAGCACGTCTCGGACTGAGTGAGCCGATGAGGATCGTCATACCGAATCGGATGAACTCATCCCTGGGATCTCCCTTTGATGTCGATGCACCGGATCTGATAGCGTCACTGCG
>CBDUYG010000669.1:0-2585 GCA_965371385.1 uncultured Myxococcales bacterium
TTCGGCCGTCATTTCGCTGTCATTCGGCCTGCCATTGGAGTCAAAGTCATGGCTGGAGTGAGGGCCAAGATTAGAGTGATCTCTAAGTTTTGCAACCGTCATCGAGACATTCTGTCGAAACTTCGAAAAAACAGAGCCTTTTTGACCCGATAGGCAGACCGGAAGCCGGCGACGGGTGCCAGATTGGCGCCAGATCGGGACTGATTGCCTCGACCATCCTACTCGATCGATCCGGCGTGCTGCCGCGCCAGATCGACGTAGAGGAGCGTACGGCTTCGCTGGGTGGAGAGCTCATCCGGATCGAGCTCGCGCACAACCCGGGCGGGGGTTCCGAGAGCGAGGGAGCCCGCGGGAATTCGAGTGCCGGGAGTCACGACCGCGCCGGCGCCAATCAATGCGCCCTCCCCCACTTCCGCACCGTCGAGCACGATGGCACCGATTCCGATCAGCGCCCCGTCTCCGACACGGCAGCCATGCACGACCGCGCGGTGGCCCACCGTGACGTCCTCACCCACCTCGGTGGCATAGCGATTGCGCGTGACGTGAAGGACGCTGCCGTCCTGGATGTTCGAGCGGGCTCCAACGCGAATCCGATTCACGTCGGCGCGCAGGATGCAGCCGTACCAGATGCTCACATCCTCGGCGAGGGTGACGTCTCCAATCACGACGGCCCCGGGCGCGAGCCAGGCCGACGCGGCGATCGTCGGCGTGACTCCCTGGAAGGGAAGGACGCAAGGCTCGAGCGGACGCTGACTCATCGGAAACCTCCAGAGGTGCAACCGTCCCGAGAGGCGCAACGACGAGCGTCACCGCAACGGTCCCGACGAAGGATGCACCGAATCGCCATACGAGTAGTCTGCATCACGATTCGAAGTTGCGCATTCCGGGAAGAACGTGCCTCCGATGAGCTTCAGTCGGGCGCAGAGTCCGCGAATGGAAGCGAGGTGCTATCATGCGCGCGATGACGGCATCCAGCGGCGGCTTCAACTCGGGGCTCCACGATCACCCCGGCCACCCCAGCCACCCCAGCCTCCGCCTCCTCCACTACGCGCTACTCGGCTTCGTGCTGCTCTCGTACGTCTATCTGGGCGTCGTCCGCGCCATCCCCGAAAACCTGATGATGCGACCGAACATCAACCAGTCCGGTGGCGCCGTGAAATCGAGCGTTGCCAAGGTCTACAGCCATGCGATGGCGGTCGGGCTCAATCCGAACGGCTCGATCTGGGATCTCGACGAGCACCTGGTGTTTCGCGGTCACAACCCCGGGATGTTCAAGTGGATGGGGGTCGTGCTCTACGAGTCCGGCCTCGACACCCTCTTCCAGATCCAGATGTTTCCGCTTGCGCTCAACACCCTGACGCTCCTGCTCATCTATGCGCTCTTTCGCAAGCTCTTCCGGCAGCCATGGATCGGGCTCTTCTCGGCCGCCTTTCTGGCCTTCTGCCCGGTCTTCCTCACCCAGGCGACGAGCCTGGGATCGGGCAGCTACGCCAAGCTATTTCAAATCGCATCGGCCCTGCTGCTGCTGATCCATCTACGTGATGAGAAACGCGGCGCCCTGCTCGGTGCCGCGGCCTGCTACTTCCTCGCCTGCTGGAACTATTGGGAGTGGTATATCAGCACCGCGCTCGTGCTGATGGGGATCCACTATGCCGAGCGAGGGAAGGTCTTCGCGCGCGACGTCGCGATTCTGGCCTGGACGCCCGTGGCCGCGTTCGTGAGCTTCCTGATCGCGATGGTGGTGCATCAGGGCGGGGTCGTGAGCGCCGGCCGTTCCCTCGTCTCCGCCGTGATGTTTCGCGCCTTCGACCGGCCGCGCGGAGGGGAGTTCTTCGGCAAGACCCACCGGGCCGGCCGCCACCTGAACCTCGAATCCTTCGGCGGCTATCTGGAGACGATCGGAGACCGGATCGAAACCTGGTACTACCTATCCCCAATCGTCTTCGCCCTGATGCTGGCGGCGGTCCTCTACGCCCACGAGCCCACCCGAACGCAGGCCTACCGGGTGATCTATTTCCTCGTTCCGGCTGCCTTCTACTGGAACTTCCTGATGCTGCAGCACGGCGTCATCCACTTCTATACCGCCCTGCATCACTATCTGCTGCTGGCTCTGATCTTCGGAGCCTTCGTGGTCGAGATCCCGGCCTTCCTGAAGCGGAGGCTCGGTGACCGGCCTTTTCGCAGGTGGATCGCGGCTCTCCTCCTCTTCCCCGTCATCTATCCCGTCGTGAGCCAGATGACCGCCGACATCTCGAAGACCCAGGCTCTCTATCGAGCGCGCGCAGCCGGTGAGCTGCACGCGCAGCCCAGCGAGGCTCCGCGTCCAAAGCCCCCGCGATCCCGCTGAAGCGAGGCGATGACCAAGCCGTGACGAAGCCCAACCTCTTCCTCGTAGGTCAGCCCCGATCGGGCACCACCTCCCTCTACCGATATCTCGACCAGCACCCCGAGATCTACATGTGCCCCTTCAAAGAGCCCCGGTACTTCGCCCGCGACCTTCATCGCGAGGGGGACCGCTTCCATGGACGACCGAGCTACTTCGCCATTCGCACGGAAGCGCAGTATCTCGAGCTCTTCGCCGGCGC
>CBDUYG010000670.1:0-2583 GCA_965371385.1 uncultured Myxococcales bacterium
CCAGAGCGCAGCTCTTGTATATTCGGACGCGTGACTCTTCGAGCAGATCTCTACCTCTCCATCCGCAATCCCAACTCGTACCTGGTGGCCGGCGCGTATCGACGGATGACCGAGACCTACGATCTGGCGATCACCGTGAAGCCCGTCTATCCCCTGGCGATTCGCTATCCCGAGTATTTCGAGGAGACATCACCGCTGTGGGTCCCCTATCTCATTCGGGATTGCCATCGATATGCCGAGTATCACGGCATGAGCTTCGCCCTGCCTCGACCCGACCCGATCGTGCAGGATCTAGAGACCCTGGCCATCGCCGAAGAGCAGCCCTACATCCACCGATTGACGCGCCTGGCCGCCGCGGCGGCCGCCCAGGGCCAGGGAATGGGCTTCACGCACGAGCTTCTGCACCTGATCTGGAGCGGCGAAGTCGTCGGCTGGGATGAAGGCGAGCATCTCGCGGGCGTTGCCGAACGATCGGGGCTGGAGCTGGCCGCGATGGATGCTGCGATCGAAGACGATCCCCGCGGCTACGATGCGTCCATCTTCGAGAATCAGGACGATCTGAACTCCGCCGGGCACTGGTATACCCCCGCCATCGTTTTCGATGGGGAGCTATTCTTCGGAGATTCCCGCGTCGACATGGCGCTCTGGCGAATGAAGCAGAAGGGACTGAGCGAGAGATGATTCGGGCGAATGGCTCGACCAACCTGGAGAGAAGCGAACCATGACTCAACGATGCGAGCTCTACTGGTCCTTTCGCAGCCCCTATTCCTACCTGGGTGCGAAGCACTATCGGCGGCTGACTGAAGAATTCGATCTGGAGATCGATCTGCGCCCCGTCTATCCGATCGCGATCCGATCGCCGGAGTTCTTCGAGAAGGTCAATCCATTGTGGATCCCGTATCTGGTGAAGGATTGCCTGCGAGTCGCCGAGTATCGGGGGCTTCCGTTTCAGCTCCCGGACCCGGATCCGGTCGTCATGAACATCCAGACCCGGGAGATCTCCGCGGATCAGCCCTACATCTTCAGGATTTCCCGTCTGGGAGTCGAGGCGAAACGCAGAGGCAGAGGTGTGCCCTTCATCGACGAGGTTTCGGACGCCATCTGGGGATCCCACGTCGTCAACTGGCACGTAGCCGTGAACCTTGCGCCGATCGTCGCGAGGGCCGGCCTCGACCTGGCCGACATGGAAGCCGCTATCGAGGGCAAGGAGGACGAGTTCGACGCCGAGATCCAGGCCAATCAAGATGCACTGGAAGCCGCGGGGCATTGGGGCGTGCCGACCCTGGTCTTCGAGGGCGAGCCCTTTTTCGGACAGGACCGGATCGATATGGCCGTCTGGCGCATGAAGCAGAGCGGGCTCGAGCCGCGCGGTCGCGGCTGAGGTCCTCCACCGCTCTTCCGCCATCATTTTTCGACAGCGAATCGACCATGACCTGGTACACCGGCGACGAGACCTACGACACTGCTCTGACGATCGCTTTCGCGATCGTCGCGGTGACGGCCATCTCTGCTCTCTTCGTACGCACGCCTTACGGGCGCTTCGCCGACGACAAGTTCGGTGCGAGCCTCGACTCCCGGATCGGCTGGTTCCTGATGGAGCTTCCCGCCAGCCTCTTCTTCCTCGGGTTCTACTTTCAGGGCGAGAATTCTCTCGCTCCCTTCCCCCTCTTCGTGCTCTTCGTATGGACCGTGCACTACGCCAACCGCGGCTTCATCATGCCGCTGCTGATGAGAGTGCCCCGGGGCCAGAAGAGCACCTTCAGCCTCTTCGTCGTCGTGATCGGTTGGGTGGTGACCGGCCTGCATGGCTATCTCAATGGGGTCTGGGCCTCCAGCCTGTCTCCCCAGATCGGCTGGGAGTGGTTTCGGGAGCCCCATGTGTTCATCGGCATCGCGCTCTACTCCGGCGCTCTTGCTGCGAACATCCATTCGGACCACATCGTGAGAAGCCTGCGCACGCGCGCGGAAGTCGAGCAGGGAATCAGGACCTATCGGATTCCGCACGGCGGGCTCTTCCGATTCGTGACGAGTCCGAGCTACCTGACCGAGCTCGTCTTCTGGACCGGCTTTGCGCTCTTCACCTGGAGCCTGGCCGGCGTCTACATGCTGACGATCAGCATGGCGAACCTCATCCCGCGCGCGATCTCGACCCACACATGGTATCGGGAGAAATTTCCGGACTATCCGCGGGGGCGGAAGGTGCTGGTTCCCTTCGTCTGGTAGGCGGATCCGATTCTGGATCTCTCTGGAGCGCGCCCGTCTGTAGTTCACTCGTCGCAGATCTGACGCCGCCGCCGTTCTCTTCCCGCTCTTCTTCCCCGCGAAGATCGCGATCGATCTGCCTGCGGGTGGGTCGAGATCCATCGAGTCGTGGCTCGCTCGCTGGAAGGATCAATCGGGTGCAGACTACGAGGAGGCGATCTGGGCGAAGAATCGGTGAGCCGGCGTGGTGTGGGTCGGGCATCGTGCGAGGGACGCGAGAGCTGGGATATCATCCACCACGACTCCCACTACCAGCGAGGAACACCGCCATGGAACGACGTCGCCTCGGTCGTACGGAGCACCACAGCTCGATCGCCATCC
>CBDUYG010000671.1:0-2577 GCA_965371385.1 uncultured Myxococcales bacterium
GGGCTCCGAGATCGTCGAGCAGGAAGTGCTCGTGTACGAGATCATGGGTCGCGCTGCTGATCACGACGGTGTTGGACTCGGCCAGGCGCTCGAAGCGGGAGGCCAGGTTCACGGTATCCCCCACCGCTGGCGGCTTGCGATTCGCGCTCCCGGGGTCCGTCACGACGGTTCCCGTGTGGACCCCGACGCGAACCAGTAGCTGTGGATGGCCCTCGGCTTCCAGGTGATGGCTCAGGGTCGAGACTCCGGCGACGATACCGAGGGCCGCTCGCACCGCAGCTTCGGCGTCCCTCTCGCTCCCCGTCGGATAGCCAAAATAAATCAGCACGCCGTCGCCCATGTACTGCGCCACGTGTCCATCGAAGCGGTCGGTCTCGGAGGCGCACACGCTGTGGTATCGGCGCACCACCTCCCGCCAATCCTCGGGATCGAGGGCGCTCGCGTACTCGGTCGAGTCGACGAGGTCTGCGAAGAGGAAGCTGATCTGGCGCAACTCGGCGGTGAAGCCTCTAGATTCGGAGTCTTCCGGCAGGGACGCGGTTGGGGGCTCCGCTGGAAGAGGTTCCCCGCAATGGCTGCAAAAGAGATCCTCGGGCACGCCCCTCGAGCCACAGGCGTCACATTGCGGCGTGAGGGACTCCCCGCATCGGGTGCAGAAGCGATGCCCGGCGGGGTTCTCATGCTGGCAGGCGGGGCAGAGCATCGGGGGATTCCTCGATCGCCGCGATTCGTGACGCCCATCACACTCATCCAGAGCGGGATGAAAAGCCTAGCAGGTTGCGGAAGAACTCCGGACCGGGCGAGGCGCAATGCAAGAGACCGATTCGGAGGGTGTCGGATGTGATCGAGGACACCCTGATCGGGTCTCGAGTTCCACTCTCCCGCGATCAGTTCGCCCGAGGTGGAAACGCTCTGCGCCCTTTGCGGAGGCACTTTCAGATTCATCGTCCCGAAGACGATGAGGAACTATTCGCTTGGATCGAGGAAGAGAAGAGTGCCGGATCACACAGGCAAGGAGAGCCGTTGGGGCTCCCTGCTGCAGCGCAGCGGAGGGCTTGTCGATCGGCTCACGGATAGCGTGAAGGAGGTGGGTCGCAGCACGCTGCTGAAGCAGGGCCTGGAGGCCCGAGAGCGGGGGAATCTCCCCGCCGCCTACTGGCTGCTCGACGAGGAATTTCGCAGCCGGCCCGACGATCTCGAGGTGTGCGTCGCGTTCTGGGATGCGGCGGTCGACTACGACCAACCCGAGAACGCCGTGAAGGCGGTCGCGTGCCTGATCGAAAAGCATGCATCCGGGGCGGAGGTCGAGCTTGCGTGCCAGTACTGGTACGAGCTCGTCGGCTTCGATCTCAGTGCCGTCGTTTCGCCCTCGGCGCTGGCGCGACTCCTCCCCACCTTGCAGCAGAACGAGGAGGAATGCGAAGAAGAGAAGGACAAGGCACTCAAGTCCGCCGCTCTCATCAGCGCGCTGCGGGCGATCGTGAATCGGAGCAATGAGGGATTGACGGTGGGTGTGGCCCTACGCGTCGCCGAGCTGGCGCGCGAGCTCGATCCCGACAGCGCGCTCGAGGCGGCTCGGTTCTGTCTCGACTCGGAGGGCCTCCATGACGTCAAGCGGAGGCGGCTCGTCTCCCTGGTCCTCTATCTCGATCCCGGCGCCGATATCGAGATGCCCGAACCTGACCCAAGCGAATTCGCGCCACCCCCGGTCGTTCCGAGCCCGGCAGAGTCGAGTTCGATGCCCGGCTCGGCTGAGTTGATAGGAGAGCCGACGACGGAACACGAACCCGAACCGGAACGGGGATCGGCAAGTCCGGAAGAGGGGGGCAGGTCGGCGAAGACCGGTGACGACTCGAGCTCGGCTCGCAAGCATCCGCTCTGGGAGGAGAGTCGCGAGTATTCAACCATGACACCCGACGAGCTGGAGCAGGCCAAGCTTCCCCCCAGCCGCCCCGCTCCCTCGGAGCACGAGGCAGCGATGGCCGTCGACGAGGTGTTGTCCGAGGTCTCCTGCGAGCCGCTTCTGGAAGGCGAGCTGGTGAGCGAGCTCGAGCCCGAGCTCGAAGTGGACGCGCTGCCCCTGGCGGAAGTCGAGATGGAGGTAGAGGCGGAGCTGGAGGCGGAGATCGAGGTTGAGGCAGAGCTGGAGATGGAGATTGAAGCAAGGTCAGAGATCGAGCCGGAGGCAGAGATCGGAGTAAGGGTAGAGTTCGAGCTGGAGCCCAAGCTCGAAGTAGACGCGGAGCTGGAGCAGGAGGCCGAAATCGAGGTAGAGGCGGATCTGGAGTTGGAGCCCGAACTCGGAGTAGAGGCGGACCTCGAGCTCGATGCCTGCAGCCGATCGGACGTGGTGCTCGAGGCCGAGCTCCTCGAAGAGTGAGCCGCCCGCTTGCCGCGAATGGCGATTCGGCGCAGGTTCGATACCTGGAAGGGTGAAGCGCCAGGCGTCAGCCGCGCCTCCCCACCAGCCCGTCGCGTATCGCGAGCTCGCCGTCTTCGTTCTGGACGCTGAAGCGAACGATGCCCTCACCGGAATCGTACAATCGCAGGACGAGGGTCGATGGAATCGCGACCATC
>CBDUYG010000672.1:0-2571 GCA_965371385.1 uncultured Myxococcales bacterium
ATGGCGATCGATCCAAACGCGGCCGGAGTGGCGGTCAACCTTCTCGAGTTCGGTCGCGCTACGCGCGACTCCTTCCGGCAGGCCCTGATCTCGGCGATCGTGGTGATCTGGCTGCTCTTGTGGCTGATCTGGAGGCGGTTCTCGCCCGTGGCCCTGGCAACCGCTCCCCTCGCTCTCTCGTCCCTCCTCACCTGCGCCTTCATGGCGATTTTCGATATCCCATTTCAGTTCGCCAACGTGGTCGTGATCCCGCTGCTGCTCGGGATCGGCGTCGACAGTGGAATCCACCTCGTGCACCGGGTCGAGCACCTGGCGGGCGACGGGCACCAACTGATGGAGACCACCACGGCCCGGGCGGTCTTCTACAGCGCGCTCACGACGACGATCAGCTTCGGCAGCCTTGCGTTCTCCTCTCATCGCGGGCTCGCGAGTCTCGGTGTGCTGCTCACGGCCGGTATGGTCTTTACCGTCGCGAGCAACCTGGTCTTCCTCCCCGCGCTGATCCAGCTGAGCCAGAAGCGACGAATCGCCGACGCGAAGAAGTAGAGAGGCCATCGGAGGAGAGTCACATGCGCGGTCTCGTCTGGGACGGCAAGTGCGCCAGGCTCGAGGAGCGGCCGCTCCCCGAGCGCAGGGAGACTCCCGCCCAGGGACCTTGGGCCCTCGTGCGCGTTGGACTCACGGGCGTCTGCGCGACGGACCTCGAGATCACCCGGGGCTACATGGATTTCACGGGCATCCTCGGTCACGAATTCGTCGGCCGGGTCGAGGAAGGACCGGAGGAGTGGCGGGGAGAGCGGGTCGTGGGCGAGATCAACATCGCTTGCGGTGCATGCCCATCGTGTGCACTCGATCTCGGCCGCCACTGCCCGAACCGTAGCGTGATCGGGATCCTCGGAGCCGATGGCGTCTTCGCGGACTACGTCGCCCTCCCAGTCGCGAATCTGCACCGCGTACCCTTGGGCGTGCCGGACTCCGCAGCGGTCTTCTGTGAGCCCCTCGCGGCGGCCTTCGAGATTCGGGAGCAGATCGAGGTAGGAGCGAACGATCGCTGCGTGGTCTTTGGCGACGGACGACTGGGCCTGCTCTGCGCTCAGGTGCTTCGCGATGCCGGCGCAGACGTACTCGCGGTCGGGAAACATCCCGAGAAGCTGTCACTGCTCGAAGCGCGGGGGATCTCGACTCGGCTGCTCTCTGAGTGGGATGCGAGCCCGCACGAGCGGGTCGACATCAGCGTCGAGGCAACCGGCAGCAGCGAAGGCTTCTCCCGCGCGCTGGCTGCAACCCGGCCCCGCGGCACGCTGGTGCTGAAGAGCACGGTCGCGAAGGACGACCCGATCGACCTCTCTCCGCTCGTGATCGACGAAATCAAGCTCGTCGGCTCCCGCTGCGGCCCCTTCCCGGCCGCCCTCGAAGCCCTCGCCGAGGGCCGGATCGATGTCGAGTCGCTGATCCACGACCGGCTTCCACTCTCCCAGGCGGATGAAGCCCTGCGGCGAGCCGCCGTGACGGGTGTCCTCAAGGTATTGATCGACTGCGGATAGGTGACACGAACCCGCGCGCGATCACCCGCCCGCCGAGAGCGAGGCGTGAATCTTCTCGAGCAGCCCGGTCGCGTCCTCACTCGAGAGGGGGCTCGCCGGCCAGCCGATCCCGAGCCCCGACTCCGAAAACTTCGGGATGATGTGGAAATGCACGTGGAAGACCGCCTGGTGCGCGGGGGCGCCGTTGTTCTGGAGGACGTTGTAGTGCTCGGCTCCGGTCGCCGCGAGCACCGCACGGCTGATGCGCGGCAGCACGCGTCCGATCGCCGCCCCGGCCTCGTCGCTGAGCTCGTGCAGATAGGCCTTGCGCTCCCGGGGGATCACGAGCGTATGGCCCGGCGCGATCGGGTTGACGTCGAGGAAGGCGTAGACGTGCTCGTCCTCGTAGACCCGGTGTGAGGGGATCTCTCCCGAGAGAATCTTGTCGAATATCGTGTCTTCAGCCATGGAACTCTCCTCGAAGATCCGGCGCGTTCACGAGCGCACCGAGAGCACGTCGGTCGTCACCAGCGGGGCGGTCCCGCTGGTGCGAAGCGCCTCGCGGGTCCTAGCCCGAGGGAAACGCCCCGGCCATGTCTTCCTCGAGGGTCGCCTCGATGCGCTCGAGAGCGGCGCCGCGAGCCCGGGACCGGGTCCGGACGTAGGCGGCGCGGGGAAGCTTCGCCAGGCGCTCGGCTTCGGCCATCGCCTCGCCGACCACCTGGTCCGGCGGGACCGTGCGATCGAGGAAGCCCGCGTCCAGCGAGGCGCTCGGGGCGTAGATCTCGGCCTGCACCAGGGCCCTCATGAAGTGACGCTTCGAGATCCGCTCGCGGGCGAACTCCATCAAGAAGATCGGCGTCGTCATCCCGATCGCGACCTCGTTGAACCCGATCTTGAAGTCTCCCTCGGCACCGATGCGGCTGTCGGCCGCCATCAAGAGCACCGCTCCCATCGCGAGGGCGTGCCCCGTGCAGCCGATCACGACGGGAGCCGGATGGCGGGCGAGCCTCAGCGCGAGCCGCGCCCCTCCCGTCACCATTTCGCG
>CBDUYG010000673.1:0-2567 GCA_965371385.1 uncultured Myxococcales bacterium
GCGCCGGCGACACATTCGAGCGAACGCGAAGGGAATAGCAGAGAGGAGAGACCCCATGGCCAAACCGATTCGAATCGCCAATTGCTCCGGCTTCTTTGGCGACCGCCTCTCGGCGGCGCAGGAGATGGTCGAGGGTGGCCCCATCGACGTGCTCACCGGCGACTGGCTCGCAGAGCTCACGATGCTGATCCTCGCCCGCACGCGCATGAAGCACCCGGGTGCAGGTTACGCCCGCACCTTCGTGACCCAGATGGAGCAGGTCATGGGGAGCTGCCTCGATCGCGGTATCAAGGTCGTCTCGAACGCGGGCGGTCTCGATCCCGAGAACTGCGCCGAGGCCGTGGCCGAGGTCGCCCAGCGGCTCGGCCTGAATCCGAAGATCGCCTACGTGCGCGGTGACGACCTGCTTCCCCGCATGACCGATCTGATCGCCGCCGACCAGCTCACCCACTTCGAGACCGGTGAGCCCATCAAGGATGCCTCGGCCTTCCTCACCGCCAACGCCTACCTCGGCTGCTGGGGAATCGTCGACGCCCTCCAGCAAGGCGCCGACATCGTCATTACCGGCCGAGTGACGGACGCCGCGGTGGTGTGCGGGCCTGCGGCGTGGCATCACGGCTGGAGCCGAACCGATTGGGACGCCCTTGCGGGCGCGGTGGCCGCGGGCCACGTGATCGAGTGCGGCACCCAGGCGAGCGGCGGCAACTATTCCTTCTTCACCGAGGTACCGGGCATGAGCCGGGTGGGCTTCCCCTGGGCCGAGATCGCCGAGGACGGCGAGGTGGTCATCGGGAAGCACGACGGAACCGGCGGTGAGATCTCGATCGGCACGGTCACATCCCAGCTCCTCTACGAGATCGGAGGGCCCGAGTACTTCGGCCCCGACGTCACGACCCGCTTCGACACCATCGAGCTCGAGCAGACGGCGCCCGACCGCGTGAGGATGTACGGCATTCAGGGCGAGCCGCCTCCCGCGACTCTCAAGGTCTGCATCAACCGGCCCGGCGGCTTCCGCAACGACATGAGTGTGTGTCTCACCGGCCTCGACATCGAAGCCAAGGCGGAGCTCGTCGAGGAAGCGTTCTGGACGGCGTGCCCCTTCGCGCCCGAGGATTTCGCGCACGTATCGACTCGCTTGATGCGGACCGACAGCCCGGATCCGGAGTCGAACGAAGAAGCGGTGGCGATCCTGCGCATCAGCGTGAAGGACCCGGACCCCAAGAAGGTCGGTCGCGCGTTCTCGAATGCGGTCATCGAGCTCGCGCTCGCGAGCATCCCCGGATTCTTCGGCGTGGGAGGCGGACCGGGCGCCGGCCGTCCCTTCGGCGTCTACGTTCCGGCCTGCATTCCCGCGGACATCGTGCCCCAGCAGGTCGTCGTGCTCGGCGGAGAGACGCACGAGATCTCCTCGCTGATTCCAGGAAAGGCGGCCCATGTCTCGGGCAGGTCCGGGCCCGGGGCCGCGATCCCCTCCGGCGCAACCATCCGCTCACCCCTCGGCACGGTCTTCGGAGCGCGCTCGGGGGACAAGGGCGGCAACGCAAACCTCGGAGTCTTCGCCCGAGGTGATGAGGCGTGGGCCTGGCTCGACGAGTTTCTCACCGTCGAGCGCCTGCGCGAGCTGCTGCCCGAGGTGGCCGAGCTGAAGGTCGATCGATATCGGCTACCCGCGATCCGCTCGCTCAACTTCGTGCTGCACGGCCTGCTCGAAGAGGGAGTCGCGGCCTCCACCCGACAGGACCCCCAGGCAAAGAGCCTCGGCGAGTGGCTGCGTGCACGCGTAGTCGAGCTTCCAAAGGAGCTGATCCCTTGAAGGAGTCGGAGGCCGGAGAGGTGGCGGGTACGAGCCGACCGCGCCTGCCGCTTCCGGGCGTGCGCGCCCCCAAGCCCCTGCTCTCGCCCGAGAGCGAGCAGCGGCTCACGGCTCGCCAGCTTCAGCTCCTCGACGAGCTCGAAGAGCTGGTGCAGGTCGGTGGCCTGGCGGATCTGACGATGGCGCAGATCGCAGCCCAGGTGAATTGCTCGATGCGAACCCTCTATGGGATCGCGCCGAGCCGGGACGAGCTCGTGCTCACGATCTTCGATCGCCGCCTGCACCGGATCGGACGCGCGGCCGTCGAATCCCTCGACCCCGACCAGCCCCCCCTGGCGCTACTCGGCGCCTACCTTCGCGCCACGAATGAGGCCGTCCAGCCCAGCACCGTCGCCTATGCGCGGGTGCTCGCCAACATTCCGGGTGCCGGCCGCCTGCTCGACAGCCACGAGGGATACGTCATGGCCATGGCGCGCAGCCTGCTCGACCGCGCGGTGAACGAAGGCGACATCGACGCGCTGGACACCTCCTCCCTCGCTCACGTGCTCGGGGGACTCGGCCGGGAATTCGCGCGGCCGGATGTCGCCGAGCTCGCCGCCTCTTCTCCCAAGGCCACCGCGGATGCGATCACGCAGATCATTCTTCGCGGGCTCGAGCGCGGCTGAGCGCGGCTGCATGTGATTGGATGCAGTTGAATGCAGTTGAGCTCGCAGCCCGAAAGGAAACCCATGCCCGGCTCCATTCCCGACCCGTC
>CBDUYG010000674.1:0-2562 GCA_965371385.1 uncultured Myxococcales bacterium
CGGAATCCTGACGGTCGAGATCACCGCCCCTGCACCGGAGTACGGCGAAGGAGTCGTGCGCATGCACTCCACCCTGCAGGGCAGCGAGTTCGGCGCCGCAGGCACAGAGCCGGAGGAAAGCGAGGCCTTCCTGCGAGCCGGGTCCGAGGGCATCGCGCTCGTCGCCGAAAAGATGAACAACCCGGTCGAAGGCAAGAGCCGGCTGACCCGCTACCCGGTGCCGCTTCGCATGCTCGACGCCCGGGCGTCAGCGGGCGAGCCCTGGAGCGTAGGAGTGCGCAGGCAGGGCGAGATGCAGACGGAGCTCATGGGCCGGATCCTCGGCGTACAGGACGTACAGACCCCCCGCGGTCTCTTCGAGCACTGCCTGGTCGTGCGGATCGAGGGCGTGGTCTCGGGCATCGTCGAAGCGTATGGCAGCCGCATGGAGATACCCGACGGCCGGTACACCTCGACACAATGGTATGCGCCGGGCGTTGGGCGTGTTCTGGTCAAGCAGGAGATAAGTCAGACCCTGGTGCTCGAAGACGGCTCCCGGGTGCTCTACAGCGAACGAATCCAGTATGCGCTCCGCGAGACCACAGCCGCTGGACCGGCTGCACCGGAGCCGGCTCGCCCCGTGACAGCAAGCGATCTCTAGCCGATGCTCCGATCCCGGAGGCAGACGATGAACTCATCTCAGCTCGGACCCGCCCAGCGCGAAGACGCACTCGACCGCATGGCGGACAACGAGTTCGACATCCTCGTGATCGGCGGGGGCGTGACGGGCGCCGGCGCTGCACTCGATGCCGCGAGCCGGGGGCTCTCGGTCGCCCTCGTGGAGCAACGCGATTGGGCCTCGGGAACCTCGAGTCGATCGAGCAAGCTGATCCACGGCGGCATCCGCTACCTCGAGCAGCTCGAATTCGGACTCGTACGCGAGGCCCTGCGCGAGCAGACACTGATGATGACGAAGCTCTGTCCCCACCTCGTTCGGCCGGTGCGCTTCCTCCTGCCGCTCAAGCACCATGTCTGGGAGCGCGCCTACATCGGCGCCGGAGTCATCCTCTACGATGCCCTGCCCGGCACCCGCGCCCTGCCCGGCCACAAGCATTGGACCCGCCGGGGGGCCCTCGAGCGCTTCCCGGGCCTCGACCGCAAGAAGATCGTCGGCGCCATCGAGTACTCCGACGCCCAGGTGGACGACGCCAGACACACGCTCGCCCTGGTTCGCAGCGCGGCGCTCAACGGCGCCGCAGTGGCGAGCAGTGTGCAGGTGACGGAGCTGCGGGAGACCGGCAGTCGGGTCACCGGCGCCGTCGTTCGCTGTCACGAGTCCGGGCGGGAGTTCGAGGTTCGGGCGCGCAAGATCATCAACGCAACCGGAGTCTGGACCGACGAGGTTCAGGCGATGGCGGGTCGCGGGCGCATCCATGTGCGTGCATCGAAGGGCATCCACGTCGTGGTTCCGCGCGATCGCATCCACGGAGATTGCGGCCTGATCCTTCGCACCAGAGAGAGCGTACTCTTCGTGATCCCCTGGAAGCATCACTGGATCATCGGAACCACCGACACCGATTGGAACCTCGATCTCGCCCACCCAGCCGCGAGCCAACGCGACATCGAGTATCTGCTCACGACCCTCAATCAGGTCCTGGCCGTGCCGCTCTCGCCTTCCGATATCGAAGGGGTCTACGCCGGACTGCGCCCCCTGCTCGGCGGAGAGAGCGACGCATCCAGTCAATTGAGCCGCACGCACGCGGTCTCGCAGTCGGTCTCGGGCTTGATTTCGGTCGCAGGCGGGAAGTACACCACGTATCGCGTGATGGCCGAGGATGCCGTCGACCTGGCGGTGAAGGATCTCGACGCCCGTGTCCCGCCGAGCTGCACCTCGGATCTGCCCCTGATCGGCGCCGATGGCTACATCGGCTTCTGGAACCGCCGCGATCTGATCGCGGAGCAGTCCGGGCTGCACGTCAACGAAGTCGAGCACCTGCTCAGCCGACATGGGACGAAGATCAACGAGCTCTTGAAATCCATCCGCAAGCGGCCGGGGCTGGCCGGGACACTACCCGGCACCAAGACCTATCTCTGCGCCGAGGCTCGCTACGCGGCCTCACACGAGGGCGCGCTCCACATCGACGACGTCTTGACCCGGCGCACCCGCATCTCGATCGAAACCTTCGACCGGGGAATCGAGGCCGCAGCGCGGGTCGCGAAGGAGATGGGCGAAGTGCTGGGCTGGGACGAGGCCACTCGCGAGCGCGAGATCGAGCACTATCGGCTACGGGTAGAAGCCGAGCGCGAATCCCAGCGTCAGCCCGACGATCAGAGCGCTGACGCAGCGCGCCTGGGCGCCCCCGATCTGAGAATGGGTGAGGCCCTCGCGAAAGCCACGGTGGTGAGTCTGGCCGAGCGCCGGGACTCCGCTGGGAGCGACACCGGAACGTCTGACTAGCGGGGCCATGGGACGCCGCTAGGGACTCGATTCCAACAGGCTCAGACGGCACTCTCGACCGGGGCGGTCGAGGTAGAAGACGAGCCTTCCTCGCCGGCCACCTCGGGCGCCCGTTCGCTCGACGC
>CBDUYG010000675.1:0-2558 GCA_965371385.1 uncultured Myxococcales bacterium
GGGACTCCTCGAGGCACGGATCGGTGTCGAGTTCGGTGGTCGGCCGATCGGCGGATGGACTACGGAGCTGCAGCTCTACGACGATCGCGGACGGGCTCGGCTGCGAAAGCCGGAGCGCGCAGAAGTTCACGTCTTCTCGAATCCCTGGGCCTTTCGTGGACACGCTTCCCGGTTCGAGGTGTCGCTTCCGGGCGTGAAGCGTTGGTCGGCCGAAGAGCCGAGCCTCTATCGGATCGTCGTGCGGCTGCTGAATCCGGATGGCGAATGCCGGGAGGTCGTCAGCTGCCGGGTCGGGTTTCGCCGGGTCGAGATCGCCGAGGGCGAGCTGCGCGTGAATGGACGGCCGGTACTCATCAAGGGAGTCAATCGCCACGACCACGACGAGCGCACGGGAAAGACCGTGAGCCGGGAGGGGATGCGCCGGGACGCCGAGCTGATGAAGCAGTTCAACTTCAACGCCGTGCGCACGGCCCACTACCCCAACGATCCCTACTTTCTCGACGTCTGCGACGAGCTCGGGCTCTATGTCATCGACGAAGCCAACGCCGAGAGTCACGGCCGCTTTCGCTCCCTCTGCAACGACCGCCGTTATGACCGTGCATTTCAAGAGCGCAGCACCCGCATGGTGCTGCGTGACGAAAATCATCCCTGTGTGATTCTCTGGTCCCTCGGCAACGAGAGCGGCTATGGCCCCAGTCACGACGCGGCCGCTTCATGGATCCGCCACTACGACCCGAGTCGGCCGATCCACTACGAGGGCGCCCTCGACTGGAACTGGTACGACGAGCACGCCGGCACCGATGTGATCTGTCCCATGTATCCGCCCATCGACGAGCTGGTGAGGTGGTCGCGCGAGAATCGCGATCATCGCCCGCTGATCATGTGCGAATACGCCCACGCGATGGGGAACAGCAGCGGTAGCCTGGCGGATTATTGGGACGCGATCGAGCGCTGCCCCGGACTTCAGGGGGGCTTCATCTGGGATTGGGCCGATCAGGGGCTCCTGCAGACCGACGCCGAGGGCCGCGAATACTGGGCCTACGGCGGCGACTTCGGAGATCACCCCCACGACGCGAACTTCTGCATCAACGGGATGGTGTGGCCCGATCGCACGCCCCACCCGGCGATGTGGGAGATGAAGAAGCTCGCCCAGCCCATCGCGGTCGAGGCTCGACGCGCGGAGCGGGGAAGCTTCGTCCTGCGAAGCAAGCAAGACTTCGCGAGCCTCGACTGGCTCGAAGGCCGCTGGGAGCTCGAGGTCGATGGTGATGTCGTGCAGCGGGGGAAGCTCGGCAAGCTCGATCTCGCGCCCGGAGAGAAGCGCGGCGTGACCCTGCCCCTGAAGCGCCCCGAGCTGACGACGGACCAGGAGTCTTGGATCGTCTTCCGCTTCCGCACTCGCAGGCTGCTCCCCTGGGCACCCCGAGGCCACGAGGTTGCGTGGGAGCAGATCACGATTCCCTGGAAGCCGCGCACGAGGGCGGTGACGCGCGGGAGGGGCAGGCCCCGTTCGACGTCCGAATCGAAGTCCGAATCGCAGCGAATGCGAGGCTCGAAGCCCGGGCCGGGGGAGGCGGAAGTCAGGGGCGTCGGTGAAGTCGAGATCGATCAGTCGGTTGATCGATGGAGCCTGAGCGCTGGAGGATCCCTGCTGGAGTTCGATCCCAGGGACGGGCGGCTCGAGAGATTGGTCGGGAGAGTCGACGAGTCCGAAGCGGTGCTCATCTGCGAGGGCCCGAGGCTTCATCTCTGGCGCCCGCCTACCGACAATGACGGCATCCGCACACTGGGCCTCACCCAGGGCAAAGCCCTGGGGAGATGGCTCGACTGGGGGATCGATGAAATTGAGCTCGAGCTCGAAGACATGCGGCTGAAGCGATCCCGCGACGGTCGAGTGAGCGTGAGCCTGCGTCACCGGGTGAGGGGACGTCACGGCGATCTCGGCATCGTGCACCGCCAGTGTTGGTGGCTCGACGGCGAGGGGCGCGCGCTGGTGGAGAACCGGGTCGTGGTCCCGAAGGAGATCGATGATCTTCCGCGGGTCGGCGTGACGCTGACCCTGCCTGCCCGATTCGAGCATCTCGAGTGGCTGGGCCGAGGGCCTCACGAGAGCTACTGCGATCGCATGCGGGGAGCGAAGCTGGGCCGCTGGTCCTCGACGGTGGCGGAGCAGTACGTTCCCTACATCCTCCCCCAGGCGCACGGCAATCACGTGGATAGCCGTTGGCTGAGCCTGCGCGATTCTCGAGGCGCGGGGCTGCTGATCGCGGGGCTCCAGGATTTCGAGTTCTCGGCGAGCCACTATCGTGAAGAGAACCTCTCGAGCGCGCTCCATACCTGCGATCTCGAGCCGACCGCCGAGACATTCCTCTGTCTCGACGCCCGCCAGCGCGGATTGGGCCTCGCGAGCTGTGGTCCCGATACGCTGCCGGCCTACCGCGTGGGCGCCGGGCGCTTTCGCTTCGACTTCGCGATCAGCCCGCTCTCACCGGCAGATTCGAATTCAACGCTGGCTCGACAGCTCGTTGCACGAGAGCGTGTGGATCGGGTCTGATCGT
>CBDUYG010000676.1:0-2557 GCA_965371385.1 uncultured Myxococcales bacterium
TGGACAATGGAGGAACCTTGCCTGATCCGGCCATCACGACCGATGCACTTCTCGTCTGGTACTCGTCCGGCGACGCGCTGAGCGAAGCGTGGACGAACGACCTCGCTCAGGGCGCTCTCTTCGTACCGACACAGGGCGAGTACGGCGCTGGCGAGCGAGTTCGAGTCGTGCTCGAGCTTCCCTTTTGCGATGGGAGTGTCGACATCGAGGGTGACGTCGTGGGCTCGATCACGAAGGAGATGGCGACGGCCGGCGCGACTCCCGGTATCGCGGTCCAGACCGACTTACCGATCACTGCCCTGCGATCCCGGCTGGAAGAGCTCACGGGGCTGACGCTTCCGGAACCCGTCACCAGCGATCCGGATCGCAGGCAGCAGGCGCCGCGCTATGCCGCCGAATCGCTCGTCATGATCGAGTTGGATGGCCGCGAATTCAAGGCCAGGACGGCGGACATCAGCTACAACGGCTTGCTCGCGCTCCTTCCCGGCATCGACCTCGGTCAGGATAGCCAGGTCAAGGTGATGCTCCCCCATCCGACCGGCGGCAAGCAGCTCGAGGTGCAGGGCCAGGTCGCGCGCCAGACGCCCTGCGATCACGGCGTCATGGCCGTTGGGATCCGCTTCAACTACGGCTTCGACCGAGTCGATGAGGTGACGCTCTTCATCGACGAGATGCGCGGCTTCCACCGAGCGCGCAAGCTCACGAGCGTCACCGGTTCACTCTCCCAGACGGCCCTCGAGCATGTCCTCGAGACGTTCACGTCCGTCGCGAGCGTCGGGACACTGCTCCTGAAGTGCGGAGGCGAAGAGGGAAAGATCGCGTACCGGGACGGAGAGATCGTGTGCTCGTCTACAGGGCTCGTCGCTGGTCCCAAGGCGCTCGGCCGCATGTTCACCTGGAAGGACGCCAGCTTCGAATTCCAGTCCGAAGTTGATCTCGACGACCAGACGGCCCCCATCCCCCTCGACTCGGCGATCGTGACCGCGGCGATCGAGCGCGACGAAATCGGTCGCCTCCAGCTCGGGGACCTGATCTCGGCGGAGGAGCTCGCTGTGGATGAGGCACGACTCTCCGAGGTCAAGTCCGAACTGAGTCCGGTGCATCGCGAAGTTGCGGAGAACGCCGGCATGGGGTTCCCACCCGCCGCTCTTCTCGACATCCTCCCGGAGAGCGATGCGGCGATCTATCGCGCCATTGTGGACCTCATCGACGTCGGCGTCCTGAGCGTGGCGTAGCGCCACTGCTCCAGTCCGCACAATCCTCGAGCGCAAGAAAATCGTCGAATTCCCGTCAGCTGCTTGACATCCCAAGCATAGATCGAGATACTTATCCAGGATTGCTTGGGATACCAAGCAGCTGCTTGGGGCACGATGCGACGTGGATCGTCCCCGCTACAAGGTCGGCGAGAGCTTTGGCTCTCCCGCTCAACCGGAGAATCGACATGACGAAGAAGAACGAGATCCGAACGCAGACCCGGACCCAGACCCGAGAGGAGGCCCAGACCGGAGTCGGCGCCATCGTGGAGGGTGTTCACTCCAGCCAGGAGGCGGTGGTGGACGTCGCGCGCAGCTGCGTCGATACCGTCGCGAACCTGATCCCGGACCTCTGGAATCGGCCCATGACCGAGGGGCGCCCGACGACGCTCCAGGATGTGACGGACGCGGCATTCGAGATCACCCACAAGGTCATCGATGCCCAGCGCGACATCACCCACAAGGTTACGGGTGCCCGCTGAACGAGAGCGGACCCGAGGATCGCTCCCCCGATGTGCCACACTGACGGCATGACGTCAGTGTGGCACTCGATCGGACGCTCGACTTGACTCAGCCTCGAAAATCGAAACGAACCACCGCCTCGCGTAACGAGAAGAAGTCACGCGATTCACGACGGCCCAAGCGCAAGAAGCCCAAGAGCGGCGGCGAATCCTCGGCGCGCGAGACGCTGGGAGCTTTTCTGCGCGCCCAGCGGCGTTTCGCCGGCCTTACTCTGCGTCAGCTTGCCGAGATCACGAGTGTCTCGAACGCCTATCTGAGTCAGATCGAGCGAGGACACCACAAGCCATCCGTCGATGTACTGCGCGCCGTTGCGCGCGGGCTCAACGTATCGGCCGAGACGATCCTCGACCAGGTCGGCCTCTTCGAGGACCCGGATTCGAACGCCACCCCGGGCCCCGGCGCGGCGGTTCCCGATACCGAGGTCGCGATTCGCTTCGATCCGAAGCTCTCGGACGACCAGCGAGAGGCGCTGCTCACCGTCTATCGCAGCTATCTCTCCCAGAACGAGGAATAGGGCGGAGGCGTATCGTCCTCTTCTCCTCGAGGCCCGCCTCTCATCGTTCAGCCGCGTAGGGAGGTCCCAGGGACGGGCACGAGTTGATCCCATCCACGATCGAGGCCAGCATCGACCCTCGGATCGGCACTCGTCCAGTCTCGATTCGGGTCATGATGATGTGAGGTCGCTTGAACGGAGGCAAGATGATTACAGGGCAGTGTTTGTGCGGCGACGTACGTTACGAGATCGATGGAAGGATCTCGCCCATCTGGCTCTGCCACTGTGG
>CBDUYG010000677.1:0-2552 GCA_965371385.1 uncultured Myxococcales bacterium
GGTTACGGGCAGGGCATCCATGTCACCGCGGATCAGAAGCGTGGGACCCGGCCCATTCCGGAGGACCCCGACGACTCCGTGGCCGCCGATTCCCATCTGGACTTCGTATCCCGCTGCGGCGAAGCCTTGCGCGACCCGGGCGGCCGTCATCTCCTCTTCGAGGGAGAGCTCGGGGCTCGCGTGCAGCTCCCGATAGAGCGCCACGAGACCGTCGAGGTTCTGCTCGAGCCAGCCCTGGACGATCGCGTCGTCGGGGGCTCCGGCTCGGGCCGGAAGGGTCGTGATGCAGGCGATGAGGCAGATCAGCAGGCCGCGGAAAAAGCGTGCCGCGGGGAAGCGCCGACGGACGATCGGGGAGGGCTGACTGCGGATCGACACGGGCATTCTCCTCCCGGTGATTTCCTTCCCGGATCCAGCCCGGTCCTGGACGTTCGACACTCGAGTGTGGGGGCGCGGCTGGGACTCTCGTTCTACATTCGGTCTATCCTGGGCCTGCCGGGTGGGGGTCGTTGGGGTGTGGGTTGGGGCGTGCATCGGGGCGTGCATCGGGGTACGACTCCAAGTCCGGAGGAATTCATGATCACGAAAGGCGCTCACCACGTATCGCTCACCGTATCCGATCTGGATCAGGCATGCGCGTTCTATGGCGGACTCCTCGGACTCGCCGAGATCGAGAGGCCTGATTTTGGATTTCCGGGCGCCTGGTATCAGGCCGGGAGTGTTCAGCTCCATCTCATCACGGCGCCACCCGGACATGACATCGGCAGCACCCCCGCCAGGGCGACTCCGCTTGCGAATCATCTGGCCTTCGAGATCGAGGACTACGAAGCGATGAAGGCGCGGCTGGAAGATGCGGGAATCGACGTGATCGGGCTCGGTGACGAGGCGGGACAACTCTTCGCCCCGGATCCCCACGGCAACATGATCGAATTCATCCGGCCGGGTGGTCGGTTGGGTCGGGCGAAGTCGGAGTAGTGCCGGGGCAGGAACGGGGGCCGGTGTAAGGAAGAAGGTGAAGGTGAATACGAAGGGGCAGGGCGCGTGATTCTCTACCTGGTTCGACACGGCGAAGCCGGTGGAGCGTCGACGGACGCGGCGCGCCCCCTTACCGGGCATGGCCGTCAGGAGGTCGTGAGCGTGGCCCGGGAGGCGGCCCGACGCGGGGTCCGGGTCGACGCGATCCGCCATAGCCGGCGGCTTCGCGCAGAGCAGAGCGCGGCCCTGATCGCAGAAAGCCTGGACGCCGCCGCCGCTACCGCGATCTCGGGGCTCGACCCGGGGGATGACGTCGTCCCGATCGCCGTCGAGATCCAGGAGGATGGCGTCGAGTCGCTGATGCTGGTCGGACACCTCCCCTTCATGGGATGTCTGGCGGGCTTCCTGCTCACCGGCGACGAGGACCGCGCGCCGGTCTCCTTCACCACCGCGACGATGGCGCGACTCGATAGGGACTCGCGGGGCTGGAAGCTCGTCTGGGCGATTTCGCCCGGGGATCCCTGAATCGTTTCGAGATCACGAGATCGCGATGCGGCCGGCGCTCTCCAATGTCAGCGCGAGGTGATGCGCCCGAGGGCCTCCTCGACCTTCTCCCGCGAATTGAAGGCCGAAATCCGGAAGTAACCCTCGCCCGCGGGACCGAAGCCCGAGCCCGGAGTGCCCACCACCTGAGCCTTGGCGAGGAGCTGGTCGAAGAACTCCCATGAGCTCAGGCCATCCGGCGTACGCATCCAGACGTAGGGAGCATGCTCGCCTCCGAAGACGGAGTTGCCCGCTCGAGTCATGCCCTCGCGAATCAGGCGAGCGTTCTCCATGTAGTAGGCCACCTGCTCCTGGGTCTGGGCGCGGCCGTCCTGCGAAAAGGTCGCCGCGGCGGCGCGTTGGATCACGTAGGGAACCGAGTTGAATTTCGTGGCGTGGCGGCGACTCCAGAGGTCACGCAGGGAGACGCGCTCACCGGACGCGGTCGAGCCCGTGAGCGCCGAAGGGATCACCATGTAGGCGCAGCGCACACCGGTGAAACCCGAGCGCTTCGAGAAGCTCCGCATCTCGATCGCGCATTCCTTCGCGCCCTCGATCTCGTAGATCGAGCGGGGCAGGGAGTCGTCCTGGATGAAGGCGTCGTAGGCGGCGTCGAAGAGGATCACGGTGTCGTTCTCCCGCGCCCACGCGACCCACTCGGTCAGGTTCTCCCGGCTGGCGACGGCGCCGGTCGGGTTGTTGGGCGAGCAGAGGTAGGCCAGGTCGACGCGCTGGTCCGGAGGCCCCGGCGTGAAGCCGTTGGCCTCGTTCGCCGCAAGGTAGAGGATGCCGCCGTAGTAGCCCTGCTCGTCCGCCTCACCGGTTCGGCCGGCCATCACGTTGGTATCGACGTAGACCGGGTAGCTCGGGTCCGTCACCGAGAGGCTGCAGCCCGTGCCGAAGATCTCCTGGATGTTTCCGCTGTCCTGCTTGCTGCCGTCCGAAACGAAGATTTCATCGTTCGCGATCTCGAGTCCGCGCGCGGCGAAGTCGTGCTCGCGAATCGCGTCGAGCAGGAAGTCGTAGCCGTTCTC
>CBDUYG010000678.1:0-2552 GCA_965371385.1 uncultured Myxococcales bacterium
TCGAGGGATTTCCGCTGCCACATCCCCATCTCCGCGCCCCCGCTCCCGAGCAGGCCCATGTAGACGTCTGCCATCTCGATCTCGAGCGGGCCGCGCAGGAGCTTGTTTACCGAGGTCTCACTGCCGGGGAGCTGGCCCTGGAGCTGCATCGTGAGGTGTCGCATCCCGTTGAGGCGCATGGCCTCGATTCGGCACTCGAAGCGGGCGATCCGGCGGCGCAGATCGACGTCGTCGGTGGCCGGCTTCCCCTGCTTGCGTGTGGTTCGCGCCAGCTCCTTCAGGTCCTCGAGCTGTTGCTTCATTCCGGTCGCCTCGGAGATCCCGGTGCGCTCGTTCGCCAGGGCGCCCATCACCACGCGCCAGCCCTCGCCCTCCCGGCCGAGGCGGTTCTTCACGGGCACACGGACGCCATCGAAGAATACTTGATTGAAGCTGTGCGTTCCCGTCAGGCTCGGGATCGGCTGAACGTCGATTCCCTCGGAGTCCATCGGGATCAGCAAGCAGGTGATTCCGCCGTAGCGGTCCCGGCTCTCGGTGCGGACGAGCATGAAAATCCACTTTGCGCAGTGAGCGAGCGTGGTCCAGATCTTCTGGCCGGTCACGATATAGTCATCGCCCTGACGCACGGCCCGGGTCTTGAGAGAAGCGAGGTCGCTGCCCGAGTCGGGCTCCGAGTATCCCGTGCACCAGATCGAGCGGCCCGCGAGGAGATCCGGCAGGAAGCGCTCCCTCTGCTCCTCGCTGCCGTATTGGATCACGGCGGGCCCCACCCAGGTCAGCCCCATGAAGTCCGTGCCCAGCGCGGGGGCCCGGGCGGCGGCCATCTCTTCCTTGAGGATGAACTGCTCGATCAGCGTGCCCCCGCAGCCCCCCGACTCCCTGGGCCAGGCGAATCCGATCCACTTCTTGTCTACGAGCGCTCGATTCCAGCCGGCGAGCACCTTCGGATCCTGGCTCTGGGGGTCTTCGGGCAGGTGCCTGGCGATGAACTCGCGGACCTCGCCTCGGAGGGCCTCTTCTTCGGGAGTGAACTGGAAGTCCATCACAGGCCTCCCAGGTCGGCGACCCGATCGAGATGGAAGTTCTCGTCTCCGAAGGCGGGGCGGGCCCACTTCGATCGCTTGAGGTAGAGCTGGATGTCGTACTCCTCGGTGAATCCGACCGCACCATGGAGCTGGACGCCGTCGACTCCGATGCGCGCGAAGGCTTCGCTCGCAAAGGCCTTGGCCTTGCTGGCCGAGAAGGGCACGTCATCCGGGCTCGCGTCGAGAGCCCAGGCGGCGTGATAGAGCAGGGACTTGATCGACTCGAGATCGACGTAGATCTCGGCCAGGGGGTGCTTCACACCCTGATAGCGCCCGATGGGTGAACCGAACTGGACGCGATCCTTTGCGAACTGGACCGTCAGGGCGAGGGCGGCCTCACCCGCGCCGATCATCTCGGCCGTCACCGCAACCGCGCCGCGATCCAGCAGACGCAGAGCGCCGCGCTCGGCATCCCGTCCGCGTGCCAGGACGGCGCTCCCGGCGATTGGGACCGAATCCAGACGCAGACATCCGAGACGTTTGCTCTCATCGATGGAGGGAATGGGGTTGACCTCGACTCCCGGGGCATTGCGGTCGAGCATAGCTAGAATCAACTCTCCCGAATCGGATCGAAAGGCCAGCAGGAAGAGGTCGGCGCGGTTGATGTCTTCGACGTGGCGCTTCTCGCCGCTGATTCGATAGCCGTCTTCCGCGTTCCGGCCCCGCAGCTCGATCGCGTCGAGCCGCAGATCGCCGGGGTCGTCGAAGACTGCGAGCGCACCGATGGTCGTGCCGTCGATGAAGCCGGGGAGAATGCGCTTCTTCTGCTCCCCACTGGCGAGGTCGGCGATCGCATCTGCGCAGAGCAGGCTGGAAATCAGCGGAGAGGGAAAGAGGCTGCGGCCCGTCTCCTCGATCAGGACGACCAGGTCGACCCAACCGAGCCCCGCTCCACCGACCGTCTCGGGCAGGATCAGCCCCGTCCAGCCCAGCTCGGCCAGGGCCTTCCAGTGCTCCCTGGAATAGCCCTCGGGCTCCTTCGCGAGTAGACGGACTTCTTCGATCGGACATTGTTGGTCGAGGAACTTCCGGACCTCCTGCCGCAGCAGCTCCTGCTCTTCACTGAATCCGAAGTTCATTCGTTTCCTCACCCATCGGCTGTCCCTCAGTGATCCACCGGTCCCCGGTAGGTCACCGACCTCGGCAATTCACCAGCCCCGGCGATCCACCCGCCCCGGCGATCCACCCGCCTCGGGCCCGCGGCTCGCCTCTCTCGCCGGGGCTCGTGGTCCCCCATGATCGCGACTATGGAGTGCCTCGCCACCCCAATTCAGGAGTGCTCCCGAGACGGCTCCCGGGCGAACTGCGCGATCGGCGGGAATGCGCAACTTCGCAATCCACTGGCGCGAGATCTTCCCGAATTCGCGGACGAATCCCTCCCGCGCCCGTCAGCCCGAGTGAGCCGGCTCCCGTGTCGTCTCTCCCGGGGCTGGCGTACACTCGTAGCGCCATGAAGACCCTGCTCGG
>CBDUYG010000679.1:0-2552 GCA_965371385.1 uncultured Myxococcales bacterium
TGAGTGCGGTGGTGGCGGGCTTCATGGGCGGAATGGGGATCGGGGCCTGGCTCTATCACCGGGTCGGCGATCGCGTCGACATCCCCCTCAAGGCCTATGGCGCGCTGGAGCTCGGCATCGCGGTCACGACCGCCCTCTTCACGCTTCTCTTCATCCCCCTGCCCGAGTGGTTTGCCGGGCTGGCGGGCTTCCTGCCGCAGGGGCTTGCGGCCGACCTCTTCCGCATCGCAACCGCCTTCGTCCTGCTGATCGTTCCTTCGGCCCTGATGGGGGCGACCTACCCGGCGCTATGCCAGTCGCTGATTCACACGGCAGAGGAGGTCGACGCGCGCCTGGGCTGGATCTACGGGCTCAACACCCTGGGCGCGGCCGCGGGCGCCCTGGCGGCCGGCTTCGTGATGATCGAGCTGCTGGGGTCCCACGGCTCCGTGACGGCCGCCAACGCGATCAACCTCGCCGTCGCGGGGGCCGCGTTCCTGCTCGCCAGGCGCGAGCAGCGGGGCACCGGGGGCACGGGTGTGCCGCGGAGCGACGAGAGCCTGGCCAGCGAGCTCCCGATCTGGATCACGGGCGTGGTGCTCTTCGGCTCGGGCTTTGCGACCCTGGGCTACGAGATCGTCTGGTTTCGGGCGCTCCACTACCTGATGGGCAACGGCACCTACGTGCTCAGCACCGCGCTGGTGATCTTTCTCACCGGCCTCGGCATCGGGGGCATCCTCTATCGCGTCGCCCTGCGCTTCGGCAAGCCGGAGTGGAACCTCGGACTCTGCCAGCTCGTGATCGCTCTGCTGGCTCTGCTGGCGCTCGTGAGCGAGCAGTGGGTGCTGGTGCATCCCGAGCTCAACGAGCGGCTGAACGGATTCCAGCCCAGCGTCAACAGCCTGCCCTGGCAGGCGCGGGTGGGGCTCGGGTTCGGGATCGCGGTGGCGATCATGCTGCCCGCGACGATCTGGATGGGCCTCTCGTTTCCCCTCGCGAGCCGGCTCTTCCTCGGCAGCGTGCGCTCGCTGAGCTCGCGGATCGGGCTCGCGTATCTGATCTCGAATCTGGGTAGCATCACGGGAGCGATCCTGGCTGCCATCTGGATCCTGCCCAGCATGGGCACGGTGGGGGGCACGAAGCTGCTGGCCGGGGTGAACGTCGCACTCGGGCTGCTGGTGCTCGCTCGCTCACCGGCGCTACGCTATCGGGTGATGGCCGTGGGGCTGATCGCGCTTACCGCAGGCTTCGCGTACATCCTGCCGCCGCGCCTGGCCTTCCATAGCTACGTCGATCCGGACAAGGACAACCGGGTCCAGTTGATCTTCGAGGAGGAGACGGATCTCGGCACCGTCCAGGTGCTCACGCGGGTCGGGGAGCCCGATGCCTTCGGGATGGCGATCGATGGAATCGTGATCGGCGCCACCTACGCCTGGTTTCCGCGGATCCACAGCAAGCAGCTGATCCTCACCCACCTTCCGATGATCCTGGACCGGAACATTCGCGACACCCTCAACCTGGGAGTCGCCAGCGGATCGACGCTCAAGACGCTGTCGCGCTATGGCTGGGTCGAGAGCCTCGACGCGGTCGAGATCAACCCGGCGGTGATCAGCGCCGGAACCTATTTCTTCGATACGACGGTATTCCGGGATCCGCGGACGAACCTCTACGTCGAGGATGCGGTCCACTATCTGCTGCGTACGTCGAAGACCTACGATCTGATCATCAGCGACGCCAAGCAGGACGCACGCTTCGGCGGCAATGCCAAGATCCTCTCTCAGGAGCTCTATCGCTACTCCCTGGAACGCTTGAACGAGTGCGGGCTCTTCGTGCAGTTCCTGCCCCTCGATGGATCTCTCGAGTCGTTGAAGCTCATCCTGCGTACCTTCATCTCGGTCTTCCCCGAGACCGAGCTCTTCATCGAGTCGCCCAGCTACCTGTTGACGGTCGGGTCCCGCTGCCCGATCGGGGGGCGCGAGCGCCCGACCCGGGAGGAGCTGCGGCGCAGCGGGGTCGCAGGCGACATCGAGGAGTTCTATGTGCCGGACGCGAGCCGTCTGCCCGCGATCTGGCTGGCGAGCGGCAGCGAACTCGAGGAAGTCCTGGGTGACGGGCCGGTCAACTCATGGGACAAGCTGCCCCTCGAGTTCCTGAGCTATCGTATGCCCCGCGCGAGCCCGCAGCAGAGCGCCGAGGTTCAGGAGATGCTCCAAGCGCCCCGGGAGCGCGATCCCGAGGGCAAGCCCGAGTTCACCGACGATCCCTACTCCGCACCCCTGCTCGAGCTGCAGCGCGCCCATCTCGAGTGGACGCGCTCGCAGTACGGGCCGGCGAATCGTCGCGTCGACCGGGTGCTCGAGGAATATCCGGATCTCGCCCTGGCGCGCCGCACGAAGGCCACGGTGAAGAACCATCTGGTGTTGAAGCCTCCAGCCAGACGATGACCGGAAAGAGTCTGCACCTCGACACGAATCCGCTGCTCGCACCGCCTCCGCTGCGTCGCGAATGGACCTACCCACTCGTGGTCTTCCTGGTGCTCGTCGCCCTCTACGCCTATACGGCGCCGCGCGGCG
>CBDUYG010000680.1:0-2542 GCA_965371385.1 uncultured Myxococcales bacterium
GATCAGGGGATTTCGAGCTCTTCGAGCTTCTCCTCGGGGACGACCCCATCTTCCCAGCCCCGCGCCTCGTAGTACTCCTCCAGCATCAGGTCGAGCTCGCAGACGTGGCCCTCGGATCCCCCCGGCCCCGGCGCCGGCTCGCGGGTGAAGCGGTCGGGGAGGGTGTCGGAGCCCTCGCGGAAGCCCGCCAGGTTGTTGTAGTAGCGCTCCAGGTTGTAGATCCGCTCCCCCGCCTCCAGCACGTCGTCGGCGTCGAAGCCCACCCCCATCGCGGCGGCAAATTGCTGGGCGTATTCGTCCGCTCCCTGGGCGAAGGCGCTGAACTTGCACAGATCGAGGCTGTCGGAGAAGGCCGCCAGATCCTGGAACAGCTTCACCAGGGCGCCCTTGCCCTTCCAGGCCAGGGGATCCGCCGTGAGCGGGATGACGGAGAGCTCGGCTGCGGCCACGTAGGCCCGCAGGTGGCAGGCTCCGCGATTGCTGGTCGCGTAGCCGAGCCCCATCCCCTTCATTCCCCGTGGCTCGTAGGCGGGCAGGGCCTGGCCCTTCACCTGCATCGCGAGTTCCGGGTGGCCGTAGTGGGCCGCCGTGCGGGCGGGCCCTTCGGCGAGCACGTCGCCAATGCCCTTGCGTGCGGCAAGCTTCGCGGTCAGATCGACCATGCTCGCATGATCACCCCACTCGAGGCCCTCGTCGGAGTTCGCGCCGAGGTAGCCCTTCTCGCTGATCTCCATCATGACCGAGAAGACGTTCCCGAGCTCGATCGGATCCATGCCGTAGTCGTTGCACTGGTCGATCATCTTCGCGATCGAGGCGATATCGTCGTTGCCGCAGTTGGCGCCCAGGGACCACGCCGGCTCGTACTCGACGCTCTCCATCTTGAGCCCCTTGTAGGGCCCCTCGCTGATCTCGACCTCCTTCTTGCACGCGACGGGACAGGCGTGGCAGGTGGGATCGCCGGTGAGGATCGTCTCCTTCACCCGCTCGCCGCTGATCTTCTCTGCCCGCTCGCCGAAGGAGACCTCCTGGCTGTTGCGGGTGCCGAGGGCGCCGATGCTATTGGTCACATTCATCAGCACGTTCGTGCCGTAAACCGAGAGGCCCCCCTTCTTGGGGCTCGTGATGTTGGCTTCGTCGCGAATCGTATCGAGGGAGACCTTGCGCGCCGCCTTCCAGGCGCCGGCGTCCGGCACCTCGCTCGTCTTGCGGCCGGCGCGGATCACGATCGCCTTCAGGTTCTTGGATCCGCCGACCGCGCCCGTGCCTCCGCGGCCGAAGGCGCGGTCGTCCTCGTTCAGCCAGGCGGCGAAGCGCACGAGGTTCTCGCCCGCGGTGCCGATGGCGCAGACCGAGACGTCCTTCTCGCCGTAGCGCTCCTGGTAGAAGGCGACCGTCTCGTGGATGTCCTTGCCCCAGCAATCCGTGGCGTCGCGAATCTCGACCCGGCCGTCCTCGATGAAGAGATAGCTGGGCTGCTGCGCACGTCCTTCGACGACGAGGCCGTCGAAGCCAGCCCAGCGCAGGCGTGCCGCTGTCCAGCCGCCCTGGTGACTGTCGGTGACGGTGCCGGTGAGGGGCGACTTGGTGGTGAGGGCCCAGCGGCCGCTCATGTTCACTTCGCTTCCGGTGAGGGGGCCCGCCATGAAGCAGAGGATGTTGTCCGGGGAGAGGGGGTCGATCTTGGCTCCGCGCTCGAGCACGTAACGCACACCGAGCCCGCGGCCGCCGATGTACTTGCGAACCCACTCGGGGTTCGCCGGCCGCATCTCCGTCTGGTTCCTGGAGAGGTCGATGTGCGCGATGTCCTTGCCGAACTCCGAAAGCTTCATGAATGCCGTCCCCCTGCTCGAATGCGTCTCTACGGAAGCACCGAGCTTAACAGGATGGAATGAACGTGTCCGCCGCCGAGGTCAGCGACGCCCGCAGTCTCAGCGGATCAGCAGGCTGTCCCCAGGCATCGGCGGAGGCGGGCCGGCGGACTGCAGCACGAAGTGATAGAAGAGGATTCCGGTGTAGAGAATCAAGGCCGCCCAGAGGCCGATCCGCGCGATCCTGAAGTTCTTGTGGATCACGAGAACCACGAGCCAGAGTCCTACGACGACGCATTTCTGGAGCAGGAAGATCTGAACGTTCGTCTGGATCAGCATGTCCATCAGGGGGTTGCCTTCGCTACCCCCCATCTCCAGCCAGCGTAGGGTGAAGAAGGCGTCGAGGATGTTGAGCACGAAGATGCCGAGCATGAGCGCGACGTCCTGGCGCGTGTAACGGTCGACGTAGATGTTGTCCCGCTCTCCGGTACGTCGGCCGCGGTGGCGTTGGCGGAAGCCCAACAGCGAGTCCCAACCGCGGGTGGGGGCCAGGCGCCGATCTCCCTGCTTGCGACGGTCGATGTCAGGCGGAGCCGGCTCACTCCCCACCAGATGCAGCATCGGCGTATCGGCGCCGTGGGCCGGCGGGTGATTCGGCTCTTTCTCTCCGGAGCTCAAGAATTCCTCCTGGACTGGAATCCGGGCTCGCATCGACGTGCGGCCTCCAAGCTTCT
>CBDUYG010000681.1:0-2542 GCA_965371385.1 uncultured Myxococcales bacterium
CCGGGCGACCGACATCGACCGTCACGAAGAGCATGCACATGATGATCGCGGCCACGGAGAGCAGCTCTCCAATCAGCACGACATCCCGCAGCGGTCCCCAGTTGTACACATAAGCGGGCACCACGAGTACGACTGCGGCAGCCGCCACTCCCACCAGGAAAGCGAAGTTCCCGATATAGAAGCCCCAGGAGACCTGATCGCGCATGTTCGTGGTTATCAGGCCGGTCATGGCCTGGTTCCCATACGCCACCACGCCGACCCCGATCAGCAGACAGAGAGCCGCAAGCCACAGGTAGTAGCCCTGCCCACCCCGGGTCACTACGCGGACGCTTCCTTTTACAAAGTGCCAGAAGAGCTTCACGGTCTTCATCGACTCTGACTCCTTGTGTGCTCGTTGTGCTCGCTCGCCCCGGGTCATGGCAGCCCGGAAGACTCAGCCGTAGAAGTAGAAGAACTTGGGGCGAGTCTTGAGCTCGGCCTTCAGCACGAACGTTCGCTTGTGCTCCAGCAGATATCGGATCTCACTCTCGGGATCGAGAAGGTTTCCGAATTTGCGGGCGCCGACCGGGCACGCTTCGAGACATGCCGGGTAGCGTCCTTCGCGCACCCGTTGAATACAGAACGTGCACTTCTCGACGACGCCTTTCGTTCGAGGCTTGTTTCCGAGCACGTGCATGTTTGGATTGATTTCTTCGTCCGGTACGTTGGGCTCGGCCCAGTTGAAGTGACGCGCCCCGTAGGGGCACGCAGCCATGCAGTATCGGCAGCCGATGCACCAGTCGTAGTCGATGACGACGATGCCGTCCGGCTCCTGCCAGGTCGCGCCGGTCGGGCAGACCTGGGCGCATGGCGAATCTTCGCAGTGCTGACAGGCAACCGGGAGGTAGAATTTGTCCTCCGCAGGCACGGTCTCGTGGTTGTAGTAGAGATTGCCCTCTTCGAGGTCGATCTCGCGTATCGCCGTCTCCCGCTCGAACTCGAGCACCTTGATCCAGTGGATCTGGGGATCGCGCGATTGATTATTCTCCTCCACGCAGGCGTAGACACAGCGACGACAACCGATACATCGCGAGATGTCGAGCCCGTAGCCGTAGAGAACGCCGTCGATGGGTCCGGTTGCCTTGACGCTCACATCCTTGTCGTACTTCTTCGAGTACTTCGTCTCCAGTCGCTCGACCAGCTCCTTCAGATCGTCGTCCGAGAGCTCACGGAAGTTCTGCTGAAGGAAGGTCTCCATGTCGAAGTCGAGGGCGTTCGCGACCGCGGGCGCTCCAACCAGGGCACCGGCACTCACGGTCGTGGCCTTCTTGAGGAAGTCCCGACGGGTGCTGCCCGACTCTTCTCCGCTCTTCTTCTCGTCAGGATGGTCCATGTTCGTCTTCTCCTGCTCCTGCAGATTCAGCAGTTCGAGGCCCTCTTCCGATGTCTTCAGGCCGAACGGGTGGGGGCTTCGGTGCGATCGCCTCGAAGGGCGGCGAATGCGGGTTGTGGCAGGTCACACAGGGCCGGTACTCCTTTGGCCCGCGCCAGTGCCCCGTGCGTTTGCCGTGAACTCCTGCACGCCAATCGGCAAGCTTCGAGCCATGGCATTGGGTGCAGAGCTTCCAGGACTCCTCGAACTTCACCAACGTTCCATCCGCGAGGTGGAGGAAGTCGCGGTTGTCTGCGTCGTGGCAGCTCAGGCACCAGAGATCTCCGTGCTCGATCACCCGGTCTTCGTGGTCGTCCTCGAGCTCACGGGGCGTGCGATTGGTCGGCTCGTCCTCGTGGCAGTCACTGCACGGGAGGTATTCGTCGTCCATCTCCGGCGAAGCGAGCAGGATCGCGGGACCATCCGGAATCATGGGCCTCGGCGGATAGTCGCGGGCGGTATCCGGCTGATGCTCGAGACGCACTCCGATGAGCGCGATGATGAGCACGATCACTCCACCGATCACCAACCATGTCGCTAGCTGGTAGCTCGGCGGCCCCTGCTCCTCCGGTTCACGATCCGTGCCGGCCATCTCAATCCGCCTCTCCCTCGGCGAGCGGGTCATAACCTTCGGGGACGGGGTGAGCGATCGCCTTCACGGCCATGTCGTAGTCGAAACCGACCTTCTTTCCATCGGGCCGCGTGTAGCGCTCGGGATCCCAGGCGGGGCTCTCGTCATTGTGACAATCCAGACAGACCGCCTCGCTCTGGGGGATCAGACCCTTGGAGATCGCCAGGTCGCTATCGATCATGATCTTCTTCTTCCGATAGTCCTTGCCCGCACCGTGGCAGGCCTCACACTGAACACCGGCATTGCGATCGAACTTGCTCGATACGCGATCGTCTGGGACGCCGTAGGCGGTGGTGTGGCACTTGAAGCACTTCTCGTCCACCTGGGGGTCGTCGACTCCCGCATCCGCCGCCCACTTCTTCGCCTGGTCGCCGGCCAGGGTTTCGTAGGCCTTGGCGTGCTTCGACTCGAGCCAGGCTCCGTACTGGTTGCCGATCGGCTCCTTCTTGTGACAGGTCCGGCACTTGCGGGCGCCGACGTAGTCATGGTCGGCGCTCGCC
>CBDUYG010000682.1:0-2536 GCA_965371385.1 uncultured Myxococcales bacterium
TGCGACGCCGTGGAGCTGATCCGTGCGAGCTTTCCGCCGGGCTCGATGACGGGGGCGCCGAAGATCGCCGCAATGCGCATCATCGACGGACTCGAGCCCGTGCGTCGCGGCATCTACTCGGGCGCGCTCGGCTACCTCGATGTCTGCGGGGGGATGGATCTCTCGGTCGTGATCCGGACGCTCCTGGTTCGCGAGGGGCGGATCCATCTCCACGGCGGCGGCGCGGTCGTGACGGATTCGGATCCCCGAGCCGAGTACCGCGAAGCCCTGGACAAGATCCGCGCCCTGCTCGCAGCGATCGCGTGGGTGCGAGAGGAAGACGTGGCGGACGTTGCCCCTCGAGCGACCCGAATCTCCACTTGAATCTGCGATCAGACCTCGACGCGAGCCGTCTCCAACCCTCACCCCAACCCTCACCCCAACCTGCACCCAGGCCTGAGACACGATGGAACTGAAACCCCGATTGCATCGAGGACGCATCTATGTCGACATCGACGACGTCCTCTCCCACACGGCCGAGTCCTTGATCGATCTGCTCGAGGTCCATCACGGCCGCCGGGTCGAGATCGAAGACTTTGCCCACTTCGATATCGGCCTCTCCCTTGGGCTGAACGAAGAGGAGGCGACCGACTTCCTTCACTTTGCTCACCAGGCGGACTCGATCGAAGGTATTCGTCCGGTGGAAGGGGCAGCGGAGACGCTTCGTGCCTGGGGTCAGAACGGCTACGAGGTTGCGCTGCTCACGGGTCGCCCCCCGGTCACGGATCCATCCACCCGAAACTGGCTGCTCGCCTGCGACATCCACTTCGAGAGCCTGGGCTTCGTGGACAAGTACGGACGCGGGGACACCTGGGATGAATCGATTCCCGCCCTCTCCCTCGACGACGTGCGCGCGATGGAGTTCTGCCTCGCGGTGGAAGACTCGGCCGAGATGGCGATCTTCCTCGTCGATGAGCTGGGGGTCGACGTCGTATTGATGGACCGCCCCTGGAACCGTGAGCTGCCCGCCTCGTCGCGGCGCAGCCGGGGCTCGATCACGCGCTGTCACTCGTGGGGGGAGGTACGGGAGCGCTTCCCGAATCCCTGAGCGGGGTCGATGGCTGAGCCGTCGAGGCGATCGCCTTCGCACGGCGCGACTCTGCGACTCGAACGAGGAGTGCAAGCGCATCGTTGACCGGCGTCGCCACGCCCTGCTCTTCGCCCAGTCTTCCCACTACGCCGCAGATCGAGTCGATCTCCGTTGCGCGTCCGGCCCGCAGATCCTGAAGCATCGAGGACTGGTGCCGGGCGGTCGGAGGCAGGAGCTTCGCGTAGAAGGTCTCGAGGTATTCCTCGGCGTTTCGCCAGTGGGTCGCAAAGCCAGCCGCATCCATCACCGCGAAGACCTCCCTCGCCACAGCCTCCATGATCCGGCGAGTCGCGTCCCCCTTTCCCAGGTCTCCGTAGGGAACACCGACGAGGGCGCCCAGGGGATTGAGGAGCGAGTTGTAGAGCAGCTTGGCCCACAGGTCCTTCTCGATCGACGCTGAGGGCTCGCACGGGATCCCGCCTTCTCGAATTGCCCGGCACAGAGGCTCGAGCTTCGGGTCATCGGCGCCCCAAAGGCTCCCAATCCGGATCGCGTCGGCGTGCACCGTGATGAGGGCCTCGGTCTCGCTCGTTCTCACGAAGCCGGTGATCACCCGGGCGTTGAAGATCGCTTGGCGCGGCAGGACCTCGGCGAAGGTCTCGGCGTTTCCCCAACCGTTCTGGCAGAGGACGATGCTCGGCTTTTCGTCGTCCCGGCCGGGAAGCGAGCGCCAGATCGGCGCCAACCGTTGGGCAACCTCGCGCGAGGCATTCGACTTCACACAGATCAGCCAGAAGTCGTCATCGGCTTCGAGCCCCGACTCGAGGGAGTCCGCCACCTCGAAGTCGTCCGGCCGGGCTGTGGCCGCCCCGAAGAGGCCGCTGCGACGGATTCCCTCTTTCTCGAGCGCGGCGCGTTGGTGCGGGCTGCGCACGACGACGCAGACCTTCGCGCCGGACTCGAGGAGGCAGCTCGAGAGGCCGAGCCCGACTGCGCCGGCTCCGATCACGGCGACCTTCATGTGTCTCTTGTCTCCCTGGGCCGGTTCTGAACCGTGTCTGAACCGCCCCTGGATCGAAGTTCGGGGGCGGTCGGCCCCCCTATTTACCGCCCCGGCTGTGCCGAGCCCGCTGCCCGGCCGCGACAGTGTCCGCGGAGGCTACCCGATCGTCCAGCGAGAGAGCATGGCCGCCGTTGACTCGGAGCCCGGGCTCGCGGCAACCGGATCCTCGTTGTCGAGCCATGCCTCCCCGAGGGGCCAGCTGCAAAAGGTCAGGACCCGCGCCAGAATGCGGGCTAGACTCCGGCGCCGTCGCGCTCCTGCGCGGCGCCGTCATCGGCCCTGGCGACCGCGCCGGCCGAGAGGCGGAATGAGTGACACGTCACAGCGAAATCCATGAGCCGGATCCGCGACTCCTGCCGGCGATCGGCGCCGGGAAGAGACATCGAAAGCGGACTCACCGGGCT
>CBDUYG010000683.1:0-2533 GCA_965371385.1 uncultured Myxococcales bacterium
CCCGTCGAGTCTTCGATCGTGGCCTTGTAGTGGATCTCGATCAGCTCGAAGTTCGGATGCTTCTTGCAGAGCAGCCGCGTGCGGACGATATCGTTGCGATACGCCTCCTTCATGGCCTCATCGGCGGCGTCTGTATCGGTCGTTCCGAGTCGATCGATCATCTTCTCCTGGCTCTTCAGAACCTCATCGAGGTTGCGCCGCATGAAGATGATCTTGTAGTCGTTGTCGCTCGGAAGATCCTTGATCAGGAACGAGATCACCTTCAGGACCTTTCCCCGCCCTTCCCGAACGTACGACTTGTCCGTCTCCTTCTCGAGATCCTTGACCCGTTCGTACTCGAAGTAGCCCTTCGGGTTGTCGATGTCCGCCTCGCGCTCTCCGTCGGTCATGATCGGGGCGCCGCCCGCTTCGAGCATCTTCATCATCATGGAGGTCCCGGAGCGGGGCAGGCCGCTGACGATGATGACGGGCTCTCCCTGCCTGCCCGAGAAGAGCTTGCGTTTCAGCGATTCAAACATGATCGATGCGATTCCTCATGCACGTACGACCGACTCGCGTCAGAGCGTCACGCCGAACAGGTCCTTGAGCGCGATGCCCGCGATGATCGAGAGAACCATGGCCCAGAGCAGGATGCCCCCCTCTCCGTCGGGGAAGAAGGCGAGCGAGCGCGTGTCCGAGGCAAGCTCGATGGAGAGCACGGGAGAGCCGGCAGGGATCGCGGCTTCTCCTGGGTAGAGCACGGCTTCCCAGCCGCGCACCCGCTTGACGGGAACCTTGCGCGCCGCACCGCCCACTGCCCAGCCCTTCTCGTACCTCTCGTTCCCCACCTTGACCTCGAGCTCGTAGTCACCGGGCTGGTCGGCGCGCAACCGCCAGAAGACTCCGCCGGTTGCCGTGCGGACGACGGGCGCATCGAGGCTGACGCCATCGGGCAAGGCAAGCGAAACGTCCTTCGAAGAGATCCCCGACTCGGGATCCAGCTCGACGTGGAGCAGCTCCACGGCGCCTACCTGCGAGGGTTCGTAGCCGTAGTGGGCGACCAGCTGCACCATCACGGCGATCATCGGCGCCATCATCACCGCCATCGGGACCAGGTTGTGGCCGATGTAGAGAAAATTCTTGAGAACGATCTTGATCGTAGAGGTGAGGACCTGGACGATGTCGTCGCGGAAGAGACGGATCTCGAGCAGGTGCATGCTGATCTGCCGCTTCACGTCGGCGATCGCCTTCTGGTTCGAGACGAGCTTGTAGACCTGCAGCGCTCCGATGCCCATGACGATCGGCCAGATCACGAGATCGATGAATGCCCACTCGTGCCCGAATGGAGCCATCACGAAGTCGAAGATCGTATTCGAGATCTGGTTGTACAGGCTGATCACAATCGTCTCTTGCGAGTCTCTGCATCGCGTGCAGAGTCAATCGTCTCGGCTGGAGCGCACCACGTGGCATACGCGGCGAGCTCGCAACATCAATTCGGCTGCGGACTAGGAGATGTAGCCCAGGCCCTTCAGCTTCTCGCGGATGTCCTCGTCCGAGCCCGCATCCTCGAAGTGCAGCATCTCCTTCTCGAGCACGTGGGTCACGAACTCTTCGGGAGTCGCATATCCCGCAACATCGGCCACCTTTCGCAGGCGGTCCATCAGATCACGGTCGAGCTTTACCTTGACGGTCTTGCTTCCAAGCATGTGTCTGTTCCTCAGTCAATCACGTTCTTCATCGAATGGGTTTGCCCACCATCTCGGGGAGCGGCTTGATACCATAATGCGAAAGAATCGTGACGGTGAGATCCGTGAGGTCGTATCCGTCGCCCTCGATCTTTCGGTTCATGAGCAGGATCCCGGGCACGACCTGGGGCGCCATGAGGTGGTTACCCGACCAACGCGACGTGTTGTCCTCAATGACGAGCTCGGTGATCTCGCCGAGTGTCGACTCGTCGGAAGCGCCGTAGCCCCGGTTGTAGCCCACGACCAGATCCGGCCCTTCGGCGACGCGAGGCCCGGTGTAGACATCGCTGCCCCGGAAGACCTCGAGAATGGCCTGGCCGCCGTCCGCCGGGTCCCGGTAGGCTTCGAGCTCCCTCGCGAGCTCGGCCATGAGCGCCTCGGCGTCCGCCGGATCGACGGCTCCCTGGGCTTCGCGTCCCTCGAGGTTCAGATAGAGGCCGTTGAAGCCGAGCCCGTAGGCCCGGGTCTTCGACCAATCGACGTCGTTCCCCACCGTGTACCCGGTCCTCTTGCCGGGCTTCATCACCAGATAGCCATGGTCGCGCAGCCACGCGTTGAGGTGGATCTTGCGGGTGTAGGTCTCGAACCCGTGGTCGCTCATGACCACGAGGAGCGTACCCTCCGGCAGGCGCTCGCGAACTCTACCGAGGGTCGCATCGACGTCCTGGTACAAGTGCTCGAGATCGTGTTCGTGGCCTTTCGAGATCTCCGGATCGTAGGCGGGTGAAGGCGGTGCGTCCGGATGTTTCGGATCGCCGTGGCGCCAGAGCATGTGGCATTGTAGATCGATGTCGGAGATGTAGACGAAG